>JBBSCL010000081.1:0-9496 GCA_038250345.1 Leptolyngbyales cyanobacterium | reverse complement strand
CCCTGCGATTTACCTGCAAAATGTTTCACGGCTACACAAAGGGCTTCATCACTCAGCAACGTTGGATTTTTGGCAGGCTGCAAGACTCGACTGGCAACCTCAGGGAGATTGCTGCGGCTAATCTGCGATCGCCGCACTTGATAAGTAACAAATTGAGATAGATCAAGTTCATATTGGCGCTCTGCCCTAGCCTTTAAATGACGAATAGTTTGCTGTTGTTCCAAAGTGCTACCTTCTGCCAGCAAACAATGTTCGTATAGATAAGGATAACGATGAATTAGCTTACCTAAGGGAACGCCTAAAGGATTGGCTTCAGTATTTTGGCTAGTAACCTGAGCTAAACGCCGCAGCGCCAGATATTGATCACTCTCTACAAAGTTTTTAACAAGCTCCCGTAATCGACGAACAGAGCGCGATCGCGCATATTCTCGTGTAGAAGGAGCCGCCGCCGACTCAAAGACTTCTATGAGTGTAGGAATATAAGTTTGATATTGAGGACGAGCTTGCCAGCGATTAATTAAGATATGGCAGCAACGGTTTAATACAAATCGAAATTCTTGATCAGCAGATTTATTTGCTGCAATCTTTTCAAGTGCCGCACTAATTTCTGCATTTGGGTAATCTGTGCCATCAATAAACAGCAAACGAAAGCGCTGCACTAAATCATTGGGCAGCTCCGATTGCACAAGACGCAAGAAATGGTCATATAAAAGCTGTTCAGCTTGTTCAGCTTGTCTTGTATGGCGGGTTGTCCAAGTATTCACGGTAGAAGTCCCAAATTCAGGAACGGAAAAGAAATAAGCTCAACCTGTTTGGACGACTTAACTGGAACTATGGGTTTAATTCTAGTCGGAAGTCGTAGCATTATGAAATGACGATTAAACAATTTGGAAGTAGCCAAGCTAATATTCAAGCTGAAAATTATTTCTAGCTCGCTATTTCAATGAATTACACTCAATTTAAACATGCTGTGGGGATGTTGAAAGCCACTTTGAAAAGCGTCTACTACAAATGCTTTTCTGACAGATTGGAATTTTTTGCAGAAAAGCTTCAAAAACCGATTCTAATTCATGACCTTAAAGCTTTCCCCATTACATCGGGTTTTTAAGTGCAACTTCGCACACACTACACAAAGATTTGAATGGGATCACAATTCCTTAACACAAGCGCCTAGTCTTCACTTTGGCTGAGGCGGTGTAGGTTTAGAACATCACTCAGCTTTTTGACTTGAGCAAAAGTACGCTCAAGCTGATCATGGTTGCGGACATCGATCCCTAAATCAATCACTGCCGTTTGGTCGGGAAAGGTTCTGACTTGGGCATTGCGGACATTAATGTTGTTGTCGGTTAAGCGAGACAAAATGTCTTTGAGTATACCAACTCGGTCAATCACTGTAATTTGTATATCAATCGGGTAGGTTTGGGGGCGCTCTCCCGCTTGAGTGGAATTCCAACTCACCGGAACCAGGCGATCGCCCGGAACTTGCTCAACATTAGAACAGCCTTGTCGATGAATTGAGATGCCTCGGTTGCTGCGGGTGACTACCCCAATGATGCGCTCACCCGGAACCGGGGTGCAGCAGCCTGCCAAGTGATAGAGCAACCCTTCTACACCAATAATTGGAGATTTGCAAGGTGAAGGTAGCAGGGCTTTGGATGTGGTTGGAGGCAGCAATAATTGGGGCGCAGCGGCGATCGGCTGTTGGGCTTTGACCGTTTCTCGGAGGCGATTGACTACGTGATTGAGGGTGATTTCTCCATAGCCCACGGCGGCTAGCAGGTCATCTACGCTGTGATAATTACATCGTTCTACGGTTGCTAACATGGGCGCGGATTTAAGCAAGGCTTCAAATCCGTTTTTGCCTAACTCACGCTCTAGCATTTCTCGCCCACGCGCTAGGTTTTCGTCGCGGTGCGATCGCTTATACCATTGACGAATCCGGTTACGGGCGCTCGTCGTCACCACAAAATTCAACCAATCTAAGCTGGGATGAGAACTTTTATTCGTCAGAATTTCAACAATATCTCCATTTTTTAACGGAGTATCTAACGTCATCATCCGACCATTGATCCGAGTTCCGGCGCAATGATTGCCCACTTCAGTATGAATCCGATAGGCAAAATCTACCGCCGTTGCCCCACGCCCCAAGGACACGACATCGCTTTGGGGTGTGAACACATATACTTCACCATCAAACAGATCTTCTTTGATGCTTTCCATATATTCCTGAGCATCTTTCAGGTCACTTTGCCAGTCTAATAGTTGGCGTAGCCAGGTAAACTTTTCATCCGTCCCCGTCATGTTCCCGTTTGAATTACCTGCCTCTTTATATTTCCAGTGGGCAGCGATCCCATATTCGGCAATATGGTGCATTTCTAAGGTGCGAATTTGCACTTCTAACGGTCTACCTGTGGAGCCAACTACAACCGTATGCAAGGATTGATAGCGGTTTGGTTTGGGTAAGCCAATGTAGTCTTTGAAGCGCCCAGGAATCGGGCGAAACATATCATGAACGATCGCCAATGCCCGATAGCAATCTTCGTTGGCTTCTACAATAATCCGAACCGCAGCAACATCGTAAATTTCGTTATAGCCCTTTTGTTGACGCTGCATCTTTTGGTAAATGCCATAGAGATGCTTAGGTCGTCCGCTGAGGTCAAACACCCGAATACCAATATCTTTTAGGCGATCGCGCAGATTATTTGCTAATTCATTAAGCTGCGTTTCGCGATCGATCCGTTTTTCTGCAACTAATTCCTGAATGCTGCGATATGCTTCTGGCTCCAAATACTTAAACGAGAGATCCTCCAATTCCCACTTCAATCGCCCGATCCCCAAGCGATTCGCCAAAGGAGCAAAGATTTCTCGCGTTTCCAAAGCAATTTGACAGCGTTTTGCGTCCGACAAATGCTCCAACGTTCGCATATTGTGTAAGCGGTCTGCTAGCTTCACCACAATTACCCGAATGTCTTGCGCCATTGCGAGGAACATCCGGCGAAAATTTTCTGCTTGACGCTCAGTTTTGCTAGAAAAGTTGAACTTAGAAAGCTTGGTCACCCCCTCCACTAAAAGGCGAACTTCCTTACCAAACTGGGCTTCTAACTCATCCGATGTGATGTCGGTATCTTCCACCACATCATGTAGAAACCCTGCTGCAATCATGGCGCTGCCGCCGCCCAAATCGCGCAACAGTTCGGCTACGGCAACCGGATGCATGATATAGGCTTCTCCTGAAGCGCGGTATTGCCCTTGATGAAGACGGTGGGCAAACTCAAAAGCACGACAGACTAGATCGGCATCAGTGCGAGCCGTTTGCGCCTCACTACAATCCGCAGCTACCTGACGGGTGGTTAGGCACACTTGCAGCCATTCGGGGACGATAAAATCAGAGGAAAATGCCGGAGCCGTAAGGTTCATGAGATCGAGCAGGTGATGATAAAAGGCTCAAACAAATGGATAGCTATGTCACTAATCTAGCTTGAGAGATTAGCTAGCTATGCTAAAAAAACTGTGAGGAAACAAGACCTGAATCGATCGCGTTGGAAATATCTTTGGATTATGCTGCCAATTGTATAAAAAAGGGCTAAAAATAAAAACTTTAAAGCTTTATGAAAGCAATGCTGTTAGATGATGGGAAATAAATTGCTTTCACCACATCTTAGCAACACAAGTAAAATTTTCCACAGTAAATCTATAAATTGTCGGTAGCTTCCTCTACTTCACTTTCAACCGAATTTATTGGCAAATCGTCAATTAACCCAACAGGAGGGGTAATTTCGATCCGGCGGCGATGCAAATCAACGATGGGCACGATCGCCATTACAAACGGAATCAGCACCGTAGTTGCTTTTGGGTCAGGACGCTGCACTTCCAACAGGTGATTGCCAGCAGGAATCATGCTAATCACTGTGCCTACCAAGGTTTGTGTTACCTGATCAAACACGTCTAGCCCAATCAAATCTGGAATATGAAATTCACCTTCTTCTAATGCAGGGCGATCGCCTTCGGGCACCATTAGTTGAGAATCGCGCAAACCTTCAGCCTCGGTGATGGTGTTGATTCCTTCTAGCTGCACCACATATAAGCCCTTGCCATCTAAATAACGCCCACGCAGCAGTTTGATGGGCTGCGGCTCTTTTCCTCTGGGTCGCAGTAGCCAACGTTGACCCGGTTCCAAAAAGCGTTCCGGAAAATCGGTGTTTGGATACACTCGCACTTCACCTTTTAGCCCTTGCGTTGAAACAATTTTGCCCACTTCAATAAAACGATCGGTCATAATAACAACTCAACAAAAGGCATGATAGCGATCGTAGTACGAGTTTGAGGCTTTGATCGCACCAATGCAGAGTGATGACACACAAAAGCAACCTATTGACAACAGGGTAAGGACGATAGCCTCTGTAGCCGCATAAGGTTCCTAGTAGGATTAGCATTAACATCAACCAGAGCGCGGTGTCTTTTGCCTTTGCCTTTACGGTAGTCAGGGATTTGCTTGAGGGTTGCAATCAGGTCGAGCGGTTGAGTCATGGGAAACGATCGCCTACTTCAACCCATTTTCATTTCTATCAGGACTTCCGCAGATCAACCGAAATTTGCCCCCCAACCCCCAATTCTGGGGGAGCTAGAGATCAAAGTCTCCCAGAATTGGGGGATTTAGGGGGCGAGTGCGTAAGTCCTATCTATTCTGAGTCAATGAAACCACCCTGCTCTCCCGCTCTGGGAGAAGGGGTTGGGGGATGAGGGCGTATTTGCGAAACTGGGATGCACCCTTTTGAATTCGTGTTGAAGGCGATCGCTCAATTGAGCGAGGGTGGCAAAATTTGCGACTTTAATCTACTACTTGAGGAAGTGACAGAGCCGTTCTAGCCTTCAACCACTGCAATACAGTCAATTTCTACCAGCAAATCTTTTGGCAGCCGAGCTACTTCCACACAAGCACGAGCAGGCGCATTAGATTCACTGAAATAGCTGGCATAAACCGTGTTCATCGGCACAAAATCATTCAGATCTTTTAGAAATACGGTGGTTTTAACCACATCGTTTAAGGTCGCCCCTGCTGCAACCAAGATCGCTTTGAGGTTGGCGATCGCCTGTTCGGTTTGTTGGGTGACATCGCCTGCGCCCACAATGTTGCCTGTCTGTGGATCGAGGGCAATTTGCCCCGCTACAAATACCATTCGACCAGAAGCCGCGATCGCTTGATTGTAGGGACCGACCGGAGCCGGAGCTAAATTGGTACGGATTACTTCACGAGACATAAGGAAAACCTTTGAGTTTTGAGTGTGGGGTTCTTCAACATTCAACATATCTCCTACGCAGACATTACACGTTGGCGTTCGCGAAGCGTTGTGGCAGGTAATAGCCAGTCCAAAGGACTTACGCCATTCGTAATTTGTCACAACCTGGGGCGGATTCCATAGTTTCGATAGCGTAAATAGTCTTGCAAAATGCGATCGTGATCGAAACACAGATCGGTTGGAATTTGCCAGGGTTCAAATAATTCCACATGTTTGGCATCATCGCCAGCCTTTGGCTCCCCGATCGCCGTTGCCAAAAATACGATGCTCAACGTATGCTGACGCGAGTCGCGGTTTGGGTCAGAATAGACATAAAACTGCTCCACCAGTTCCACCTGCAATTCGGTTTCTTCGGCTGCTTCTCGCCGCGCTGCTGTTTCTACCGACTCGCCATAATCCACAAAGCCGCCCGGAATCGCCCAACCCAACGGCGGATTCAGCCGCTCAATTAGCACAATCGGACGATGAGGGCGATCGCGCAGTTCAATGATGATATCGACCGTGGGCTTAGGGTTGCGGTAGGGCATGAAAGCAGGAATTAGGTGTTAGTTTTGAGCATGATACAGTCAAGCCATTCAAATTTCCGCTAATCTCTATCTTGAGACTGCTTGCTGAAAAATTACTCTGATTCAGGATAGATGGAGCAGCCTAACAGCAGGTTTCAGGTTTTAGGCTGTAGCGGTAAAAAGATTTGTTGATGTCCTACTGTTTATCCTGGGCATTTTGGGTATCGCCCTATCTTCCTCAACCCCGTTCGGAATGTCGCTTTTTGCCATTTAACTATATAGGTTTGTCATGTCATCACCCAGAGCCAGCGGCGTTTTACTCCATCCCACGTCCTTTCCCGGTCGCTATGGCATGGGTGATCTCGGATTAGAAGCATATCAATTTATTGATTTTTTAGCCGCTAGTGGGCAGCAATATTGGCAAGTATTACCTTTAGGACCGACTGGATACGGCAATTCTCCCTATATGTGCTACTCCGCATTGGCAGGCAATCCTCTTTTAATTAGCCTGGAACTGCTGCAAGACAGTGGCTTTTTGGTGGATGGCGATTTGTGGCACGTACCAGAATTTTCGGGCGATCGCGTGGAGTTTGAAAAAGTGGTTGCCTACAAAATGCCGCTATTTCATAAAGCTTGCAACACCTTTAAAGAAAAAGCCTCAGAAGTGCAGCGCACCAAATTTGCGGGATTTTGTGAAAGCAAAGCCTATTGGCTAGATGACTATGCCATCTTTATGGCGCTGAAGGAAGCTCATAGCGGCGCGAGTTGGTATCAATGGGAGCCAGAATTAGTCACGCGATCGCAGGCAGCATTAGAGCAATGGGGAGAGCGGCTTAACTCCGAAATCACCTTCCACAAATTTTTGCAGTTTGCTTTCTTTTCTCAGTGGTCGCAGCTTAAACAATATGCGGGCGATCGCGATATTCAGATCATCGGTGATATTCCTATCTACGTCGCTCACGATAGCGCCGATGTTTGGGCAAACCCAGAAAACTTTTGCCTAAATAAAGAAACCTACGAACTCGACATGGCGGCAGGCGTTCCACCCGATTACTTTAGTGCCACCGGGCAGCTATGGGGCAACCCGGTTTATAACTGGGAGCATTTGCAACAAACCAATTTCAAGTGGTGGGTTCAGCGCTTTGAAGCCATGCTGGACTATGTGGACGTGATTCGGATTGATCACTTTCGCGGCTTCGAGTCTTTTTGGGTCGTGGAACTAGACCCAGAGGTTGCCCCAGAAGACCGCACCGCCGAAAAAGGCGAATGGGTCAAAGCACCTGGAAAAGATTTTTTTGAAACTCTGCGAGAAAAGCTAGGCAAGCTGCCGATTTTGGCAGAAGACTTAGGCGTGATGACTCCAGAAGTTGAAGACCTGCGAGACACGTTTGATTTTCCTGGCATGAGAATCTTACAATTCGCCTTCGGTTCAGATCCTGGCAATCCCTTTCTACCGTTCAACTATCCGCGCAACTGCGTCGTCTACACCGGCACTCACGACAACGACACCACGGTTGGCTGGTACGAGAGCCGCGAAGAATGGGAACATGAGGCAATTCTTCGCTTTTTTGGGCAGATCAGCCCCGAAGGAATTCACTGGGATTTAATTCGGCTTGCCTTTAGTTCTGTGAGCAATTTGGCAATTATTCCCCTGCAAGACTTTTTCGGATTAGGTACGCCAGCCCGAATGAACTATCCTGGAAAACCTTCTGGTAACTGGGAATGGCGATATTGGGGCGGCTTAATTACGCCCGAATTGGCAGAACGGATCAAAAGCCTAACTCACACCTTTGGGCGTATATGTCAGCCAAAAGGCACTCAAGAGTAGGGGTATAAAATCTATCTTTGCGGAATTTCAACCCCGCTTATGACAAAGATTGAACTGTTCCTAAAGACGGTATATCTCACCTTAAAAGATGCCTATTCTACTGACGTGAGTTGGGTGTTTTTAAGGGAAGTTTTATGAAGAACGCTTTTGTTGGTCGCTTAGTAGGCTGCTTTATCACTACCAGAACAACGGTAGCAGTAGGGATCATAGCAGGTGGATTCTTTGCTACAGGGGCGATCGCGGCAGACGTTCCGACAAGTGTTCCAACAATTGGCATGGAGCAAGTCAACTCCGTTGCTCAATTAACCGATGTTAAGCCGACCGACTGGGCATTTCAAGCGCTGCAATCTTTAGTAGAACGCTATAGCTGTATTGTGGGCTACCCCGACAAAACCTATCGCGGCGATCGCGCCCTCACAAGATATGAGTTTGCCGCCGGACTAAACGCCTGTCTCGACAAAATTCAAACTTTGCTTGCCGCCGCAACGGCTGATTTTGTCACCAAAGAAGATTTGGAAACCGTTAAACGACTGCAAGAGGAATTTGCTACCGAGCTAAGCGCCTTACGGGGTCGTGTAGATGCATTAGAAGTGCGAACCGCCACTTTAGAGAAACAACAGTTTTCAGTGACCACTCGGCTCTCTGGAGAAGTCATCTTTTCCCGTAGCAATGTCTTTGGAGGTGAGAATGCCACTGGCTTTGGAGGCGTTCCAGTAGACGCAGGCAGGGGCGTTGGGGTTCAGCAAAATCGGGTGCGGCTGAATTTTCTCACCAGTTTCAATGGTCAAGATTTGCTCACCACGCGCCTAGAAGCTGGAAATGCTATTCCCATCCTGGCATCAGGTGGGACAACGGGCGGCGCGAATTCTGCCTATTTGCTTTTTTCCAACGAAGGGCGGCTTGCCTACGACAACACCAGCGTGGCGACTGCAAACAATTCAGTCAACCTGAGTTTGCTGAGCTATCGCGCACCTATCGGCAATTTTGCAACGGTGACCGCGTTTGCCAGTGGTGGCTCCCACTTCCACTATGCGGAAACGCTGAGTCCTTATTTGGATGATGAGGATGGCGGCAATGGGGCGCTGAGTCGCTTCGGGCAATTTAACCCAATCTACCGAATTGGTGGAAATGGAGCCGGAGCCGGAATCAATTTTAAGCTGGGCAATATTTTTAAGATCGATGCGGGTTACTTGGCAAATCGGGCAAATGATCCCAGTCGCGAGGCAGGCTTATTTAACGGCAACTACTCCGCGTTGGCGCAGGTATCGATTCAACCAGGCGATCGCTTCGGTTTAGGGCTAACCTACGTTCATGCTTACAACAACGCGGGTGAGTTTCGCTATGGTGCTGCTGGCACGGCAACCGGAACTTTCCTCGGCAATCTGCTGCCCAATTCTCAAGGAGCCTTCCCCTCGCCGCCTAACCGCCCCACTGTCAGTAATTCTTTTGGAGCGGCGGGCTACTTTAAACTCAGCGATCGCATTGTGCTAAGCGGTTGGGGCACCTATACCCGCGCTACTTTTTTGAGCGGCGGCGGCGGCAAAGGCGATATTTGGTCTTATGCCGGAGCCTTGCTGTTTCCTGACTTGATCAAGCGTGGCAGTTTGGCGGGCATCATTGCTGGAGTCGAGCCGACGCTAAAAGGCGTGGAACTTGCCGGACAGCAGCGCACGGTAGTTAATCGCGATGAGGCTCTCCATGTCGAAGCGTTTTATCGCTATCGCGTGAACGATAACATCTCGATTACACCAGGGATCATCTGGCTCCCAGCCTTAAACCAGCGTGCCGATAATGATGATGTCTTCATCACCGTCGTGCGAACCACCTATTCTTTCTGATTCGTAAGTGAGCGGGCAATATCGCTG
>JBBSCL010000080.1:0-9499 GCA_038250345.1 Leptolyngbyales cyanobacterium | reverse complement strand
GGATTTGAGGTTGTCTAGGGCGGCTTGCTGAGTTGGGTTGAGATCTAAACTAGACACTTTTTCAAAGACCTCAGCAGGCGTGCCGCGCAGATCGAGCACTAGTAGGGCGCGATCGCGCAGCGCTTCGGTCATAGGCAAGGTTTCGAGGGTGATGCGATCGAGGGTGGCGATCGCCTGCCGCACGGTTGATTGAATCGTAGATGGAAATACAGACAGCAGCGATCGGGTTAATCCGGCTTCACCCAGCACAATCGACCACTGGTTTAAGCCAAGGCTTTGGAGGCAATCCATCAACAGCAATAATGTTTCTGCATCAGCCAGCAATCCCCCGCTACCGAGTAGCTCTACACCTGCCTGATAAAACTCTTGCTGGCGTGTGTGGCTGGTTTCTTGGGCACGTCGAAAGATATTGGCATTGTAGTAAAGCCTGAGCGGGTAGGTTGCATCTACCATGCGTGTGACGACCGTTCGGGCGATCGAGGCAGTCAATTCAGGGCGTAAACCCAAGTCTTCCTCGTCTAGCCCCTGTAGCTGCAACACGGCTGACCGTTGAATGGCTCCCCCTGCCATCAAGGTGTCCAACCGCTCTAGGGTTGAAGTGATAATGCGGTGATAGCCCCACTGATGAAACATTTGCTGCAAGCGCTCTTCAATCCAGCGCTTCTGGGCAACATCTAAGGGCAGGAGATCTCTGGCTCCCGCAGGCGGTTGATAGACCATTTACTTCTTTTTCCCAAATAGACCAAATAGACCGCCACCTGCTTTATTGTCGGGTTTATTCGTTTTAGAGTTAGGTTTTTGGGTCGAGTTTTTGGAGTTGGCTGAAGTGCCAGTTGCTTTTTCTAGCTTTTGTTTACCCTCTAGCGCGATCGCGTTAGTCGGCTCAAACTCCAGCGCTTTGTCAAAGTAAATTCTTGCCATCGTTCCCTGACCTTGCTTTAGGTGAACCGCTCCTAGCAACGCATGGCAACTGCCATTTCTGGGTTCAAGCTGAAGTGCGTCTCGCAGTTCTAAAACCGCTTTAGCATAGTTGTTTTTCGCCATATAGCCCTCTGCCCGACGGTAATACTGATCTGCCACTGACTCTGGGCGCACTGCCTGCGGTTGCTGTGTTGCTGCGGGTCTAGTGGACGACTGCGAGGAATCTGGCAGATTGCTGCCGGTATAAATCGTTCGCTGCGTTTCACCCGTGCTAAACCCACCCTGGCTTTCCTTTCGCATCAGATAAACCATGTTGAGTTCACTAATTTGCCCTGTGACTTCTAGCGCTTGGTCTAACTGCTCATACTGTTTATCGACAAGCCCCTTTAACGAAGCGCGATAAAAATGCTCAGGATTGCTAGCATTCGCAATCTCTTTGCCCAAATTGCCCAATTCCCAATTTCCTTGACGGGCGGCTTGTTGCCCTTTGAGATTTAGGATGATCCCATATTCGGTGCGGTCTTTTTCTTGAGACAGCTTTTCCCACGCCGGATTGACAAGCTTTGATAGAAATTCGCTAGCCAGCTTTTTATCTGCTTCACCTTCTAAGGCACCGCTATCAGGATGCAGCTTGCGGGCAACTTTAAGATAGCGCTTCCGAATTGTTGCTACATCTGCATCAATCGGCACCCCCAATATGGCGTGATGATCTACAAAATCTAATAAAAACAACCCTCGCTCAAATTGAAAAGACATGGTGTGCTGCTGCCTGGCGTGGAATTTTCTCTAGTGTAATCTGACCGCTAACCGTCTGCATTAGGGCAAGCCGACAAATTTGGTTGAATCTGCCCAAGTTTCTAGGGGGGGAACCCGGTGCAGTTCTTGGCTAAGGCTGGCATGAATCGCTCCATTGGTTGCCAAAATGCGTCCAGAATCTATTTGTAAAGGGGATTGGTCGTAGGCTGTGACTTTGCCACCCGCTTCTTGCAGCAGAATTACCCCAGCGGTCATATCCCAAGGAGCCAAGCCCCGCTCCCAGTAGCCATCCAATCGACCGCAGGCAACATAGGCGAGATCCATAGCAGCCGATCCGCTGCGCCTTACGCCATGGGTGAGATGGGTGAGGTAGCAAAATTCGGCGTAGTTGTTGTCGCTAGTTTGGCGGCGATCGTAAGCAAAGCCAGTCACCAGCAAGCTTTTGCTCAGTTCGGCGGTTTTGGAGACATAAATGGGGCGGCGGTTGCAGGTTGCTCCTTGCCCTGCCGCAGCCCGAAATAACTCTTGCCGAAACGAGTCAAAAATGGCTCCAACAATAGGCGCTCCGTTGAACATAAGACCGATTGACACGGCACAGATAGGGTAAGAATGGGCGTAGTTGGTGGTGCCGTCGAGGGGATCGATCGCCCACAAAAACTCGCTTTCTAAGTTTCCCAGTTGCCCCGATTCTTCAGCCAGAATGCTGTGATCAGGCACATGGCGCTGAAGTACCTGCAAGATAGCCGTTTCCGCATCGCGATCGGCGATCGTCACCAGGTCTCCGGCACGACCCTTTTCTTCCACGCTTTCCAGATTGCCCCAGTGCTGCTGCAAAATTGTGCCAGCAGCTAGGGCAGCTTCGGTGGCAACATCAAGAAAAATTTTAAGTTGATTATGAGAGAGCGACATAAGGCTAGGGTCTGAAGGTCAAACTATTCTTCATCAAGGGGAAGTCTGCGTTTAACTTTACCCTTGCCAAAGTATCGCCCAAATTGCAGTTCATAAACTTCATCTTCGTCTTGAGTTTCCACTTTCAGATCCGATCGAGGATAGCTGACACAGAGCAAAGCATAGCCCTGACGCTGGAGATCGGGGGACAGCCCCATGGCTTCCGGCTGATATACCTCGCCAGAAACAACCCGAACGGCACAGGTAGTACAAGCTCCATTGCGACAGGCAAAAGGAAGTGGAACACCTTGGTTCTCAGCCGTTTGCAGAATGTAGCGGTCTTCTGGAATTTGAACGGTGTGGAGGGTGTTGGTGCGGCGATCGCGAATTTGAATCGTATGAAAAACTGCCATGAGTCTAGTCTTTGTTACCAAAATGACACTTGTTTTGCTAATATAGTTCTCTCATGGCTGTTTACGCAGCACAACCTTTTGGAGAGATGGCCGAGTGGTTGAAGGCGCAGCACTGGAAATGCTGTTTAGGGGTAACTTTAACGAGGGTTCGAATCCCTCTCTCTCCGTTCTAAAACTTTACACATCTTGCATTCGTTTTCTGAGGTTTCGCAGCATCTTGCTGGTTCCTTCCTGAAAAGCCTGCTGCACGAGTTGGGGTATCATTTCGGCGATCGCTAATTCAGGAAAGGTGGCGCTGCTAGCAGATTCTTGATACTCACCGTTTTGCAGCAGATGAATTGTCAGTTTGTTGTTGTCATAAATCCAGACTTCCGGCACTTGTAGCGCCGCATAGGCTTCTAGAGTGGTTTTAGAGGTAACATCCGCTTCAATCGCCAAATCTGGCGGCGGGTCTTGGGTCATGTCCATCCGCATGAGATCGCGGACTCGTTCTGCATTTTGGATATAAAAACAGGTATCCGGCTCCAATCCCGCTTGCTTCAGTTTCTTAAACGTGGTGGAGCCAAAATCCTCCCACTCTCGCCCTTGAGCATCCAGCAGTAGTTTGACAATGTCGGAAATAATCCGGTGAGGACGTTCGTGGGCAGGTAGGGGAGACATCAGTTCCAGGGTTCCGTTGCAATAATTAATCCGGGGAATGCGGCGTTCCTCCCCCAGTTCTTCCAGCAGGGCTTCGTACTGCTCCCATGTCACATTCGGAATCAGCAGGTGACTGCCAGGAGAAAGCGCGATCGTTTTAATCGGCGTTGTAATCGTCATAATTTCCCTCAGTCATCTCGAATTTGAGCTACTCCAACGATTGGAATGCCAAGATCGCTTTCAATCGCTTTGGCAGAAACCACACCCTAACAATCAAACCTCTATGTTCTTCCTAGAATGAGGATATATCGCATTTGTATCAAGTCCCACTACAAAATGCGATCGCCCAATCACCAACGATGAAAAAGCGATCGCACTCAGGAATATAACTGGACGACATTATCGCCGCTGCTAATGACAGCCAAGCAAAGTGCGATCGACCAATTAGCAACTATAAACAAGCGATCGCGTTCAGAATTATAACTGGGCGACATGATCGCCACTGCTAATAACAGATATTTAGGACGCGATCGCCCAATCACCAACGATGAAAAGCGATCGCCCTTTTGTGTTTCAATAGGCTTGGAGTGATTGCCCTGCCAAGAAAATTGAAGAGGGCAACCGTGTTCTGGCTTCTCAATTAGCATTAAAAAAATGATCACCTGCTGAATTTGTAAGGGCGAGCGCGCTTGATGGATACAATTTATAGTGAGGGGCGATCGGTGCTAGGATTCGCTAAGATATCAACAGATTCGGTAGAAAACTGCTGTGGATGGCATCATTTCTGAACATATTGAAATGACTTCTGGCATTTGTGATGGCAAGCCTCGGATTGCAGGACATCGAATTCGAGTGCAAGATATTGTCGTTTGGCACGAACGGATGGGTCTTTCCCCAGATGAAATAGTTCTGCACTATCCAGCTATCACTTTGGCGGATGTGTATGCGGCACTGACTTATTATCATGATCATGTGGGTGAAATTCGGCAGCAGATTCAAGCAGATGAAGTCTTCGCCATAGAAATGCAACGGCAAACTTCGTCACAGGTTCAGCAAAAGTTGAGGAACCTTAATGCCGGAAACGATTCGGTTTCATCTGGATGAAAATATTAGTCTTGCTGTAGCAAATGGTCTACGATGGCGTGGAATTGACGTTACGACTACTCCAGAGGAAGGGTTGATTGCGGGCACTGGTTCCGCTGAGTGAGAAGTTGAAAAGCCTGTTTAGAAAGGGATACAGGGATCTCATGTGAAAGTTGGATAACGAGATTATGAGGCTAAAATAGCTAGACACCCTGATTTCTCGTTGAGGTACTGCCCTATCGATTGATCACCTCAAACTCCAAAAGCATTTCTAGGAAAGACTTTTGGGATCTCATCTAACGGAACCAGTGCCTAATTGCGGTTGCGGATGAAGTGCAATTAGCCTTTGCCCGATCTCAAGGGCGGATTATGTTCACTCAAGATGCTGATTTTCTCCGACTTCATCAAGTAGGTGCAGACCATATAGGGGTTGTTTACTGCATCCAGGGAAGCCGTTCGATTGGCGAAATCATTCGGGGTTTGGTTCTGATTTGGGACCTACTTGAACCTGCGGATATGGTTGGATGGGTAGAGTTTATTTGATTACGCGATCGCTCCTCTGCTTGATTATCGAAAGCGCTACTGCACAATCCAACGATGCAAAGAGATCGCCCCTCAGAAACCAACTGATGCGGAGCGATCGCCCTTCTCATGACAGCCAAGCCGGGCGCGATCGCCCAAGCCAACTATGCAAAGAGATCGCCCCTCAGCAGACGTAGAGCGATCGCCCTTCTAATGACAATCAAGCAAGGTGCGATCGCCCAATTCAAAGATGAAAAGCGATCGCTGTGTTTTAGTCCCAGACTGTTTCGATAATGTTTGAACTGCGAAGCTCTTCATCTCTGGTGATGAGTTTTGCACTGTATCGTTTTGCGGTTGCTGCAATGATGCGATCGTGAAGATCCCAGGTTTGGGGAAGTTCAAGAAAGGTCTGAAACACTGAGAAATCGAAATCAACGATGATAAAGCTGGTAGTTTCTTGAATTGCCTCAAGGATGACTGCGATCGCGATCGGAACTCTCTGCTTCTGAGAAATCAGGGTCAGCTCGGCTAAAACTAACGTTGGAATCAGAATTTGAGCAGTAGTGGCTTCTGCCCGAACCAAAATGCTGTCTACAGTTGGTGACAGGCGAGAATCTTCAGCGAAGAACCAAGCCAGCGCATGAGTGTCGATGACAAAAACGTTCACAGATCAATCGATTCCTGCTCTAAAGTCTTTGGCAATGAGCGATCGCTCTACGTCTTCTAGAAGTTGATCTGAGATTTCAACGTCTTTCCAGATGCCTCGGAGTTTAGGAACCCTGTCGGGTGAATCGCGGTGCTCTTGAGTAAGTACCTTTTGTTTCAGAATTTCTAGCTCCTGCTGGATGGCTTCGATGCGAGTCAGGATGTAGTTGCTCATGGTGGCTTACAGTGAAAGGGAGCATCCCATCATTTTACTCGATCGCACTTCCCGGCAAAATGGCGTGCAAGGGTGGTTCTTTCAGATTTTGGTACATCTATATTTTGAGAAGAAATTTTAGTGGAATTCAAGCGCAAATGCGATCAGCAAGTGATGAGTAAAAGGTGACATGGAGTTGAGGCAAATATACGATTTTCTAGAAGATGCACCTAATTACCCCAACGATTTTTATCCAATTCAAGATGGAACTCAAAGATTAAAGGTGAAAAATCAATTTTTACTAGCAGAACTGAGAAGTGTAGAGTCTGGCGAGTGGCAAAAAGTCTATCAGGATGGCTATAGCGCTGGTGAACCCGTTTCAATTCACTATTTTGAGAGTCGGTCTGGCAAGGTTTTTGATGTTAAAGTCAAATCTGGATGGAGTAATCAGTAATATGACACCCTCTTTGTCGATTGTTTTAAGGCTGGAAAATAAAACAGAAATTGAACAATGGGTGGCGACGATGAGTTTGGGCATTTGCACTGCGATCGTAGGGGGAAGTCTCACTATCGCGGAGGCTGAAGCGCGCCTGTTTAATCCTCATACGCTAGAGCAGTTGGAAACATTAGGATTGGCTCAAGATTTGCTTGAGATTGTTCATTTGGGCACTGAGTTGGAAGATGTGCAAAGCCTAATTCCTGAGCGCTTGTCTCAGAGTCTGACCGAAATTGAGGCAAAAGCACTGACGTTTCTGAACGGTATCGATCGCTCAGCACAAGTTACTTACCGGGCTAAAAGTTGGATCTAGTCATTGTCAAGGGGCGATCGCCCAAGCCAACGATGAAACCAGATCGCCCCACAGTAGCCAACAGATGTAGAGCGATCGCCCTTCTAATAACAGTCAAGCAAGGCGCGATCTTCCAAGCCAGAGATGAAGAGCGATCGTGCCTCAGCAGTCAACAGCACCTCATTGTTAAATTAGGGTGGAGCGATCACATCTCCCGCCAGAGGCAGTGAATTAACATCGTGGGCTTAACTGAAACATGAAATCCAAAAGTTAATGCTGTGCTTCATGATTTAAAGTGCTTGATCACTCGAAATAACCTACCTAATAAGGTCGTTTTTATCTACAACACATCTATTGTTGCTAACATTGTAACGACCAGATCTCAAAAATCCCTGTGAACCCTCATATCTATATCCGAGCCTTGTGACAGCGTTATCAGCCTCGTTCTTATCAGTTGTGTAGAAGTGATGGTCGTCGCCAAGATTGTAAAGACGGTAAATTTGACACCTGCCTCTGATAGCAGAGTAAGCAGACTGAACGTAACATATCGGTCTACCACTATTTTCAAGAGAGTACCCGTCATTCCTTTGCGCTGAGACCAATTCTTTTTCGTCAACGGTGTACAAGCGATGTATTCTTTTACCTCTGACCTTGATGAGCCTATACAACCCTGTTGTACCCTGTTCTCTTGTTGCAGTACACGAGCCGAGTGTTCCTTCATGCAAATAACCAGCGCGACGCACAGCATCGTAAGTTTCTTGAGGATTTGTTGTGTAGAAGTGATCACCAATTCGTGGGTTGACAAGTCGTTCGAGACCGAGAACTAGTTGGGCTTTTAGAGCCGTCGTTAAGGAGAGAGTGGCTACTAAGCTTAGTAAAATAGCAACTAAGACAGAACGAACAGTCTGAAACTTTAACATTATTTTATTTCATGTTAAGAACGTGAAAACGCTTCAACTTTATTTTTTCTCTCAACTTAAGTCGAATATTTTCTTGCGATCGCCAACACAATCTTGCTACATTTCGCGAAGTTGTCTCGGTGAAACTTCGGTACAACGGCGATGGCAAAAACAAGCTGTGTTTTATAATCGAGAGACTCGGCACCAGATTTTGTACTGCTCTGAGCGATCGTCCACCCAACTGAACCCACGAAAACAACCTGAACCCATAGCAGATTTCCATGCCGTCCCCCTTTCCTGGAATGGACCCCTATCTAGAGCAACCCAGCGCTTGGTCTAACGTGCATCATCGCCTGATTACTGCGATCGCCGATGACCTCGCCCCGCAAGTGCTACCGAAGTATCAAGTTTTGGTCGAAGAACGCATTTATCAGGTCGAAACCCAGGACTCGATCTTGGTGGGTGCGCCCGATGTTCTCGTGCAGCAACTGCGTCCCGACACAGAAGCTAGTGCTGTAGCAGTTGCCACCCCCTCGGCTGAACCGCTATCCGTCACCCTTACCATTCCAGAAACCGTGCGCCAAGGGTATCTAGAAGTCCGTGAGATTGCCACAGGACAGGTGATCACCGTGATAGAAGTCCTCTCCCCCGTCAACAAACGACCTGGGAAAGGACGGCTAGACTACGAAAACAAACGAGCCATGATCTTAAGCAGTTCCAGTAACTTTGTGGAAATTGATTTGCTGCGTCAAGGTCAACCGCTGCCAATTCAGGAGAATTTTGCCCGATCTCACTATCGGATTCTGGTCAGCCCAGAGGAGAAACGCCCCCAAGCTGACCTCTATGCGTTTAACTTGACCGATCCCATTCCCTGCTTTACCTTGCCGTTGCGATCGGGCGATCGCCTACCAGTCCTTAACCTGCGACAGCTATTGGATGGGGTTTACGATCGCTCCGGCTATGGCTTTGTGATTGACTATGCTCAACCCGCCGTCCCTCCGTTGGCAAAAGGCGATGCAGCATGGGTCAACGAATGGATGAGAACCCATCGCACAGACTAGACGCGGAGCTAGACAAATGCTGGCTGAATTGATCAGATTCTTGCTACATCTGGCGAAATCGTGTCGGTGCGACCTCAGCGTAGCGGTGAAAGTCTGTGGCAAAGTGGCTCTAGCGATACCATAGAGTAATGGATAGGCTGCATCCGTATAGGAGAAATCGCCATGACGACCACCACCCGCCGCATGACCCTAGAAGAATATCTGGACTATGACGATGGGACAGATACTCGCTATGAATTAGTGAACGGGGAGTTAGCTGAAGTGCCTTCTGAGAGCGACTTGAACAACTTAATTGCGGTCTATCTCTTGGCGGAGTTTCTCCGATTTATGCCAGTGCGGCTCCTGCGACGTGGCACTGAAGTTGTGGTCAATGGCTATTGAACCACGACGCGGATTCCTGACCTGATGGTGCTAACCGAAGACCTTGCGGCTGCCCTCACTGACTCAAAGCGGAGCGTTGTCATGCCGGATATGCCACCGCCTGCCCTCGTGGTCGAAATCGTTTCTCCTGGCACCACCAACGAAGCGCGAGACTACCGTTACAAGCGTTCCGAATATGCAGCACGAAGCATTGCCGAATATTGGATTGTCGATCCACAGCAGGCACAGATTACGGTTTTGACGCTGATTGCAGGATTGTATGAGGAAGCCGTTTTCAAAGGCAACGATC
>JBBSCL010000079.1:0-9535 GCA_038250345.1 Leptolyngbyales cyanobacterium | reverse complement strand
GGATGGGGAGAATTGAGCCTCATTTGCTATTTGGCAAGCGTGTTCGTTCTCAGTGGCTAAAAACGGATGCTTGATCAGTTCCCACTGTTGCAAAGTGCCGTTGGGGGCGATCGCGACCATGCCGTTTGGCAAATTAGGGATCTGAACGACAGGCTGGAAAGCAGCCCACTGCATAGTTTCTGCTCCAATTTCCAGCGCAGGCAATTCTCCATCCAGATCCACTGTCCAAAAGCGAACAGAGCCGTCGGTGTTAGCGGTCATAATCGACGAACCATCTGAGCTAAATTGAACGGCATTGATCGTGTGGGAGTGTTCCTGAATTAGGTTAACTTCCTGACCTGTAGATAGTTCGCGAATCGAAATAGTAGAGGATTGGTGGTCGCTGGTTGAGGTGGCGATCGCAATCTGGCGGTTGTTGGGACTAAAGGCGATCGCCGCTTTTGGCGGTTGATTGCGGGTTAAGTCTGTTTTTGCTGCCGTCTGCCACGGTTGCCCCGATTGGATTTGCCCTTGGATCTGCCCTTGGATCTGCCTCGATTGCAATCCCCACACCTGCACCTGACCGTTCGTTTTCGTGGATGCTAAGCTTTGCCCATTGGGGCTAAATGAAACCTGTAGGGTTGAGGATGGCTGAGCCAGATCGTTGGTTTTATCTGGCAGGGGTGGAGTCAGGGTTTGCCGCAGTTTGCCGCTCATTTGCCAGAGTCGTGTGCCATCGTCTGCGGCGGTTGCAAGCAGGGTGCCATCGGGTGAAAACACAGCCTGATTTACGATGGTTGCATGAGATAGCTGATACTTTTGCCGTCCTGTTTGCATCTGCCACAGCGTTGCAGTGGTGCCGCTAGCAACGGCTAAAAATTGCCCATTGGGGCTGAAAACAAGGCTGTGAATGGCATCAGTTTGCGGCAGTTTCAGGTAAAGTTTGCCGCTGCTGATTTGCCAAATGCGGAGGGTGCGATTCCCTTGAGAGATCCGCTTTGCGGAATCGCCTGCCGCCGCAGCCAGCCATTTCCCATCTGGGCTAAGTGCTAGATGGGTGCTCTCTCTCTGTCCGTTGTCTAAAGTTTGTAAAAGTCTGCCCGATTCCACTGACCAAATCTGAATGCCGCCTGCTTGAGAATTGGTCACCAACTTGCCATCGCTGGTAAACGCGATCGCGCCTTTGAACGCAGGCGACGATTCCTTGCTAGCCACACTTACAGGTTTTGCGACTCCAATCTGTAAGACCTGTTCAACCGTTTGCGTTTTAAGTGCCCAAAGGCGAACGGTTCCTGTGGAATCTAAAGTGGCAAGGGTCTGTTGGTTTGGGCTAACAGCAATTTGCTGAATGGAATATTGGTCTGCTTGCAGGGTTGCTTGCAGCCGCAGCTTTTGCAAGGCGGCTCTCAGGCTAGATTCTGCTTCATAGGTATGCCCTCGTTCTGCTGCCAAGCGGCTGATTAGCAGAGCAGGCGTTGGGTCGCTATCGGGTTCTTGCAAAATAGATTGGGCGATCGCCGACCACTGCCGCGAGGTTGCTATCTGTAATTGATAGTTCTTCTCCGTTTCGTTGGTCAGCGCTACCCGATATTGATTAAATGTCACCCCCAACGCCACTAGTAAGGCACAAGGAACCGTGATTTGCAGCAACCGCATCTCTCGGTGCGATCGCCAGTTTTCCTCTCGACTAATCGACACATATCGCTGCGCTAACGACGACAGTTCATGAGGATAAACGGTTAAAAAATCCTCTGCATCAATCAGATGGCTACCATGCAACAAATATTCCGGCGATCGCGATTGCTGATTGCCACACCATTCCCGCGCTTTCCGCTCAATTCGCCGCTGACGACGCAGCATTTCGCGGTTTTCATCTAACCAAGTTCGCAACAGTGACCAATGGCGAATCAACGCTTCATGGGCAATATCTACGGTTTCTTGGCAAATTTCTCCCGGCAAAAGCTCCACTGTTTCTAAATCTGAATGGGATAAACGCGCCACATTCAGGGTGTAGCCAGTTTGAGATGACTGTAGCTGAGCGGCACTTTCATCTTTTGGGGAATAGCCTGACACTACCTGACGGAGTTTATTGCGTAGCACTTGGGCAATTCGGAGCGCCGTTGAAACATTGGCAAGCCGCTGATCAATTTGCTTTTGATGACCACCCGTTGGTATTACCTGATTTGTGACGACCAATTTAGCGATCACGAGCTTTTCCAACACTCCTTCCACCAGGTCTGTAGAGAAGTGGGGACTGACTAATTCTGACTTGAGTACGCGCCGTCGGGTATCTTCTGTGCCTTCGCCTAACTGAGTTAAGGCAATAAAAATTCGCCTTGCAACCTGCTGTTCCTCAGCCGTAAAGCTATAAAAAATCTCGTCTGCACGTTTTTGTAAGGTGCCGCGCACGCCCCCTAGCTCGGTGTAAGCATCTAACGTCAATCGAGATGCGCCTCCGTTTGGGTTTTGCTGTCGTCGATGCCAAAGTTCTAGGAGCGTGTATTGCAGCAGGGGAAGCTCACCCGGTGCGCCCACAATATCGAGCAGCATGTTGTAAACCAAGTTAGGATCGCACTGAAGCCCAATTTTCTCGGCAGGTTTGAGGATGGACGCTTTGATCTGGTCATAGGTTAAAGGGGTGACCATGACTAGATTCTGTTCAATTTGCTCTGCCAAGCCTTTGTACTGTGAATATTTGCTGAAAAAGTCGGCTCGTAGCACGATAACTATACTGAACTGATTGTCTGTATTTTTCAGTGCTGTGAGTAAGCAGTTAAACAGGCGATGCCGATCGCGATCGGCATCGGCACCCTGACAAAGCGTAAATACTTCTTCAAACTGGTCGATAATCAGCACAAACCGCGCATTTTTAGTCGGTGCCGACATCAGGCTTGCTTTGACCAGTTGGGTCAATCCTGCCCCATCCTGCAAAATCATCTCTGCTCGGCGTAACTGCTCCGCCCGATCAATCACAGTCTCCGCTGGATTGATAAACGCATTTGCCAAGCTTTTGAACGGTTGCTCTGTGGGCGTAATCAACCGAATCTGCCAATGGTTGCTGCCCGATAGGGTCTGCCCCCGCTGCAACTTATGCACCAAGCCAGCCCTGACTAACGAAGACTTGCCACTGCCAGAAGCGCCTACCACTGCGAGAAAATTACTGGTACGCAGCTTATTCAACAGTTCGTCGGTGAGAGGCTCCCGACCAAAAAAATATTCGGCATGTCCTTCATCAAAGGGTTCTAAGCCCCGATAAGGGCAAATTTCGGGCGCAGGAGCGGCTTGGATGGTCGTCAGCGACTCTTGGCAGCGCGTCAAAATGATTTCACTGCCGGAGTTCTCAAACAAGGGCTGTTGAGATTCGCCTTTGAGGGTTGTGCTGACCCAATCCGTCAAAGCGTAATTTGTAATCGTGCCGTTGGTTAACCGACGCGGATCGAGTCCTGCTAAAAGGGCTTTGGTAAAAACGCTGTAGTCTCCTGTGAGCGACTCGTAGGCGGCTTCATAGTCTCGCGAGGCTGCCATAAACAGGCGATCGGTGCCTGATTTTGCACCGGGATCGGCTTCCAAAAAGTTGAGTATTTCACCACTGTGGCAGCAATCTAACAGCACAATTCGTTGGCGTACCGGGCTTTCTTGCAACAACCGACGCAACCAAAATAGGGAAAGACCATGAAAATTGGCGTTGGGGTTTGCGTCGCTCGTTGCTAAATATCCCTCTCGAATGCCTGCATCTTTTTGCAAGCCGTGTCCAGAAAAATAAAATAAGGCGGTTTGAGGAATGTTGTTCCCATTTGGCTTAAAAAGTTTGACGAGCGCCGTTTCTAGCTCGGTTAAAGTGACGAGTGTTTGGGTGCCAATTCTCAGTTTTTCAGCTTGGACAATTTCTGGTAGACGAGCAACCCGAAAATCTCCATACGCTTCAATTTGTTGCGCGATCGCCTCTGCATCGTGTGCAGGCGCATTCAAGCTCGGCAAAAATTGGTAGCTACTCACTCCAACAATGAGAGCATCTCGTGACATTTTGAATTTCTCCTATTAACCCTTTGAAAAGAAATAACTCATTCAGCTATCTGAGCGGTCTTCAACGAGAAACCTTCAAAAAAGCAGATAGTCTAAACTTACATAGATTGTTCTGATTAGCTTTCTAAGCATACTGATGTAAGTTATTTTGTTGAGTAACTGACATCAGCTTCAGCAAAAAAAATGGGGAAAAGGAACACACTCAAGTCAACATAATAATTAATATATTGCTGTTTGTAAAAGGGGCTAGACCCTCTATGAGTAGACTTTATAGCTTTTCATTCTTGAAAATATAACTCTACAAACAGCTAATTAAAATATTCAAAAATAGCCTTGCAATTGATTTGGCAAAACTGCAAGCAACTAATAATAACTGTGGGTTGTTTTGAATTATTGAACTTGAGAATCTGCGGCGGATTAAGCAGATTGATGGGAATAAAAAACTTTGAATTCAACGCTCAATTACTCGTAATTCAAAAGGCGAATGACTAATACTCTGATGAGCAAGATTGAATTTAGAGTATTAAAAAACAGATTGTGTGATCAGGGCGATCGCGATCGCGACAATCGCTCCAATCAAAGTATTCACCACATTTACTAACTCATTGCTAAGCCATTCAACTTGAGTTTGCAAGGTTGCGCCAATCACACTTTCAATATTGGTCGCGATGAATGCGGCAATGATGCAAATAATGATTCCACCCGGCGTGATCAGACCCACCGCCCAACCGACTAGGGCGATCGCTACAGAAGCCACAATACCTGCCACCGTTCCTTCTAAACTGACCGCGCCCTCAGTGCCACGAGGAACGGGTTGTAAGGTCGTAATCAAAAATGTGCGCTTACCATAGGCTTTGCCAATTTCACTCGCGCAAGTATCTGATAGCTTCGTGCTAAAACTTGCTACATAGCCCAACGCCAGCAGCCGCGCAATCAGCAAAGTAGATGGACTCAGCGCGAAAAAAACAGTGCAAACCCAAATCCCTAAGGCACACAGAGCCGCTGTAAAAGCTGAACCCCAGACGTTTTCGGGTCCGCGTGCGCCCGATCGCTTTTCGGCAATGCCTTCTGCTTCTTTCTGGGCAATGCCAACTTTTGTCACCGCCGATCCGATCAAAAAGTAGAACAGGACGACCACGTAGCCCTGCCAGCCCAAACAGCCCCAGATTAAGATGCCCAACGCCCAAGCGTGAATTAAGCCTGATGTGGTCAGCAGTTTTTTGGGCACAACCCACGCGATCGCTGCCAAAACAGTATTCAACACAACCGCAATCATCCAGCCATTGAGAGACGGTGTAACGTAGAGAAAATCTGGATTCGCATCAACCATAGTGCATTTGCGAATAGCGACAACATCTTCATCTTAAGTGCAGGGTGCGAAGTTTAGAATTTAAGCAGTAGCGGGCTGCCAAAAAATGCACTCATCCTAATCTGCGTATCAGTCCTTCATTCCCTTGTCCTTAACCCTCTACTCTCCTATGTCTCATGTCCTTTTTCATCTTGCTTTTCCAGTTAGCAATATTCCTGACACCAAGCGATTTTATGTGGATGGTTTGGGGTGCCAAGTCGGGCGAGAAAATGCAGGATCAATCATCTTGAATCTACAGGGACATCAATTGGTGGCTCATGTCACAAATGAGCCACTCACCCCGCAACGAGGAATTTATCCACGGCACTTCGGGCTAATTTTCACCAATGAGGCAGAGTGGCGATCGCTACTAGATCAAGCAGAGCAACAGCACCTTCGGTTCTACCAATCTTCTAAATATCGCTTTTTAGGAACACCCCTAGAACACTCCACCTTTTTTCTAGAAGATCCATTTTCCAATCTGCTGGAATTTAAGTATTATCGAAATTTTGAGGCGATTTTTGGAGAGGTAGAATTGGTTCAAATTGGAGATGCAGAGGCTTAAAGCGCGATGGCAAACGTAAGCGGAAGTTGGCTGGGAACCTATTGGCAAAACGCTAACCCTACTCGGTTTGAGGTGACGTTTGTGCAGGCAGGAAACACAATTAGCGGTAGCATTTTAGACGACAGCCCACTATTAGGAGAAGCGCAGGCAGCGGGTGAAGTGATTGGGCGGACAATCCAATTTACCAAACAATATTTGACTACATCAACCTATCCGATCACCTATTCAGGGCTGATTGCTGAAGATGAAAATTCGATGCAGGGTAGCTGGACTATTCAAGGGCTGGAATCGGGTAAATGGGAGGCTCATCGCAGTGGCGACGATTTGGTTGCTGAGCTACAGAACCGCAGATTAGAAGCAGTGCCTTTGGGGAGACGTTAAAGATGCAACAGAGATGCCTGTTCTCAGCAAGACGCGATGTGCGACTTTTCCGATCGCCCACCTACGGGAAGCAAATATTTTCAGGAAAGCTTCATACAACAAATAATCTGTTGAATCCCGTGGCAGATCGTTGAGTGCCAGAACAATGCTGCTCCTAATAATTCAAATGAATTTTGGTGAAGAAATGTAGATAAATCTTGCTTGTGTTGCCAATAAACTCTGATAATCAATCACGTATAACACGTATAAATTGGTGGCGATCGCAGGCGTATTAGGCGTTTGAGCAATCAGTGACGGTGCGACCTTAGCTTGATTCAGTGGCATCTCAATATAGATAACTTCTAGGTTGTCGCAGTCAAGTAGGTTGTTATCCTCAAGTGATTACTATTTAGCTAGATGATTAAAAGAGAGTTTTTCGCTAAGTTGGCGATCGCTTCTAATCCCACAAGTTTTGCAATCAAGTTTTGCAATATTATTTTACACTTCGCCTCAGAGCGTCAGGAGCAATTCTCATGAGCGGCATTATCAATTTCCTTAAAAATCTAGTTGGTGGCATTTTTGGATTTTTTGGCGGATTTTTTGGCAAGAAAGCAGCACTAGAAGGTGGATCTAATCAACCTAGCAAGAAAAGCAATTCAGGATACTTTTTAGAACTGGATGACTCTAAACTGCCTGAACCTGTACTTGCAGTTGCTGCAACTGTAATGTCATCGGCAGAAGCGATCGCGGATGCTGTAAATGGAAAAGCACCAACCCAACCTAAAAAAACTACTCGTAAGGAAAAGCTAGCAGCAGCAAAAGCTTCCAATGGCAGTTCTGCTTCTGTCACGGCTGAAAAAACACCTTCCGAACCAAAATCAGTTCCGGTAGACTCTGTTATGGCGGTTCCATCTGAAGTTGGGTTTGCGACAAAATATCCGATTCAAATTACTGGCGGTCGTCGTCGCCCCGGCGCTAACATGAACTCTTACCTTGATATGGCGCGTCAGATGAAATAAGTTTTTTATCTGAATATCATTTCTTAGGCTTGGCAGTACCAAGCCTTTTTTGTGATCAATCAAAATAGGAATGAATAGGCTGATCGAGGTGAGTTTATCAAGCGATCGCGGTTGCATTTGGGCACGAGCCATTGGACTGTGCTAAGCATTCCAACTTTCGGACTGACTATTCGTTTGCCTCTACATAATCTTCTGATGCTGCTTGATCGCCGCCGCAATCTTATCCATCAATGGTTGATCCCGCTTTGAATCGAATGGGGATGCACTTTGCCAATCATAAAACCACACTGGCTTCCGTCGCTTCTCTTCTGGCTCGGTCGCTTACCGGGGAAACACATGGGCATGGAGTGCCGCTTCACTATTGCCCAAGATTTCGTAGTTAATCCGAACTGCACCAGTCACCTCAAGCAATGCATCACCCAAAACCGTCATGTCTTGCAAAAAGGTGATGCGCTGCTCCATTGTCAAGGCATTGAGATCTGGCACAACTGGATCGGGCAGTAACAATGAGTAACCCTGCAAAAACTGAACATCCCCCAGCACTACCCAGCCGGATGTAACCCGACAAATCACTGCTGGATTGATGCCCTGGCGCGCTTCCTCAACTCGACGATGAATAAGAGTAGGCATTCCAAATCCTAATTGCTCTAAACACTAATCCCAAAGCAACGCCTCACTGACAACCACACACCCACTTGACCTTGAATATCAATAGGTAGCATAACAACATGATTTGAGCGGCTTGGCAAATTCAGGAAGCCTTTTGCTGCTTTTTGCCTTTTAAATACTCCGCGATCGCTTCAGCCACATCCTCTTCAGGCTGATATATTCGTGAGGTTGGGTTCTCAGAATGCAATTTGTCAAGGTAGCTTTGCAAAGCAGCTTCATCGTCTCGATGTGTCAAGACATAAGCTCGAAGTTCAAGTGTAGTCATCGCAGCAAAGTTTGGTTTTATGCTCATACGAACCTCCATTTTCCACTCGGTTCAATTTCAATATTAATAGGACTTACGCACTCGCCCCCTAAATCCCCCAATTCTGGGGGACTTTGATCTCTAGCTTCCCCAGAATTGGGCAAATTTCGATTGATTTGCGTAAGTCCTGATTAATTTCTTCTTTCGCTAAAATAATCACATTTCCAGTTCGTTGATCCAACGTCACCAAATCGATGGAGCAATATTTGCTGGTGAGGTCGCAACAAAGCTGGAAACATTTTAGCGCTTGTGCTGTAGTGTGCATTCTGCTCCAATAGTCCGCAGATAATTACTAGACCACAGCATAGCTAATAAAGATTGCTAATAAAGCTGGTATTGAAGGACGCTTTCCATCTACACTTTTCCCTTTCCCAAAAATTTTTAGCCTCTGCTCCCCTCTGCATAGAAAACTCGGTATGCTGTGTTTAGAAACGTTAACTTTCCTTTCTATTACTCTCAGAATCCGTGCAAGAAGACCCTAGATTAATTATCGATTTAGTCACTGTGCTGGCGGCAGCGGCGGCAGGTGGACTTTTAGCAGCATTATTACGACAGCCAATTTTGTTAGGTTACCTAATCGCCGGAATTGCGATCGGTCCGGCTGGATTGGGGCTGATTAAAGAACTCGTGCAGGTAGAAACGCTGGCGCAGTTTGGGGTTGCTTTTTTGCTGTTTGCCCTGGGTGTTGAGTTTTCATTTTCCGAACTGAACAAAGTTAGAGGCATCAGCTTAGGCGGCGGGGGATTGCAACTTGTTTTGACGATCGCCGTCACAGCCGTAATATCTTTGACGATGGGCTGGGTTACTTCTCCTCCCCAAGGCGTGTTTCTAGGCGCAATTTTGTCGCTGTCCTCTACGGCAGTAGTGCTGAAGTGCTTAATGGAGCGGAATGAGACGGGCACGCCACACGGACAGGTGATGCTGGGGATTTTAGTGGTACAAGATTTGGCGCTGGGCTTGATGTTGGCGATCTTGCCTGCGTTGGATAAGCCACCGGAAGAACTGGGAGTAGCGATTGGCTGGGCGCTGGTGCAGACTGGATTATTTGGCTTGGGCGCGATCGCGGCGGGCATTTGGGTGATTCCCCGATTGCTGCGAGTCATAGCGCGTACTGAGAGCAAGGAACTGTTTTTGCTCTGCATTGTGGTGTTGTGCTTGGGCATTGCCCTACTGACGGAATATCTGGGGCTATCGATTGAGATGGGCGCGTTTGTGGCGGGGCTGATGATCTCTGAGGTGGAATACTCCGATCAAACCCTGACCTATGT
>JBBSCL010000078.1:0-9586 GCA_038250345.1 Leptolyngbyales cyanobacterium | reverse complement strand
GTCAGGGTTGAGGGATGAACTACAGACATATTTTACGCAAAGGACTCGTTTATTTGGGAGCGAGTGCTTTGGCAGGAAGTTTAGCTTTGGCGATCGCGGTTCTCACTCCGCGCAAATGGAGTTTTGATCAGCGAGAGCCTTGCGAATTCACCATTTACCTTTCCAGTGATGGATTTCACACCAATTTGTTTGTTCCAGCGAAAACGTCTGCCTATGACTGGACACGACGCACTTCGGGCTTAGCAACTGAAATTTCGGCGGCAGATCGCTATATTCAATTGGGTTGGGGCGATCGCCGCTTCTACATGGAAACGCCCGATTGGAATCAGGTCAAACCCCTAGAAGCATTGCGCGCCCTGTTCTTTTGGCAAAATTCCACAGCCATGTTTGTCAAAAGTCATCCCACCATTCCCCACACTCCTAATGAAGAATTGAAGTGTCTGCGCTTAGGCAAAACGGACTATCTAGCAATGATGACCTTCATTGATCGCTCCTTCCAAACCAATGCTCAAGGGCAAAAACAACGTTTAGGCAGTGGTCAAGATCAGCAAAGTGGTTTTTATGCGGCAACTGGCTACTATTCCATACTTAACACCTGCAACTCTTGGACGGCAAACGCGCTTCAGACGGGCAACATCAACACGCCACTTTGGGGCGGACTCGCTCAGCCAATCATGATGCATCTCCAGAATGGGTGTAAGTGCGATGTGAAGAAGTGATAAAGAGGTGAAAAGATGGAAGAAAGATTCAATATTAAATCTGAATTGCCATTCACTTTTCGATAAACTTCGTCTCCTGCCTACTTTCAGCCTGCCTACTTTCAGCCTGTCTCCAGAACCGTCTATTCTACTGATACGGAATTAACGACTATAAAGATGCAATTTTCAAAAATTTTAATTGCGAACCGAGGCGAAATAGCCCTGAGAATTCTCCGCACGTGTGAAGAATTAGGGATTGCCACTGTTGCGGTTCACTCCACCATCGATCGCCATTCTCTACACGTCCAGTTAGCAGACGAAGCGGTTTGCATTGGCGAACCTGCCAGCATCAAAAGCTATTTGAATATTCCTAACATCATCGCAGCCGCACTCACCCGCAACGCCACGGCGATTCATCCTGGCTACGGTTTTTTGGCAGAAAATGCCCGTTTTGCCGAAATTTGCGCCGACCATCAGATTGCTTTTATTGGTCCATCCCCTGACTCGATTCGGTCAATGGGCGACAAATCGACCGCAAAAAAAACGATGCAAGCGGTCGGTGTGCCAATAGTTCCGGGCAGTAAAGGGCTGGTGCTGGATGAAGGTGAGGCGCGAGCGATCGCCCGTGTCATGGGATACCCCGTGTTAATTAAAGCAACGGCTGGCGGCGGTGGACGCGGAATGCGGCTCGTCAAGGAAGATGGCGAACTCGGTGCCTTATTTGCAGCCGCTCAAGGGGAAGCAGAAGCAGCCTTTGGCAACTCTGGGGTTTATGTCGAAAAGTTTGTCCAGAAGCCACGCCATATTGAGTTTCAAATCTTGGCAGACAGCTATGGCAATGTGATCCATTTAGGAGAGCGGGAATGCTCGATTCAGCGTCGCCACCAAAAGCTGTTAGAAGAAGCGCCTAGCACCGCTCTCACTCCTGAACTACGGCAAAAGATGGGCGATGCCGCCGTGCTAGCAGCAAAGTCTATTAACTATGTGGGCGCGGGCACGGTGGAGTTTTTGCTCGATCAGTCGGGCGACTTTTACTTTATGGAAATGAATACTCGCATTCAGGTAGAGCATCCTGTGACTGAGATGATCACCGGGCTAGATCTGATTGCCGAACAAATTCGCATTGCCCAAGGGGAACGATTGGGGTTGACTCAAGATCAAGTCAGATTGCATGGACACGCGATCGAATGCAGGATTAATGCTGAAGATCCTGAGCAAAATTTTCGTCCTCACCCTGGACGAATTAGCGGCTATCTTCCGCCCAGCGGTCCGGGTGTGCGGATGGATTCCCACGTTTACACAGACTATGAAATTCCGCCTTATTACGATTCGCTGATTGGCAAAATTATTGTGTGGGGAAGCGATCGCCCTGCTGCCATTCGGCGGATGCGGCGTGCCCTGCGAGAATGTGCCATCACCGGACTGCCCACCACCATTAACTTTCATCAGCGCATCCTCGAAACCCCTGAATTTCAGCAAGGGGATGTTTACACTAATTTTGTGGAGCAGGTGATGATGATGGGCAAACGATGACTAGCCACTATGATTCATCAATTAGCCAATGTGATTCATCATCGTTAACAAGCCCTGTTGCCCTAAGAGAATTTCTCGAATCAAACTAAAAATGCCGACCCAAATAATCGGCGTAATATCCACGCCGCCTATGGGAGAAACGATCTTGCGGGAGGGTGCCAACAGCGGCTCCGTTAGCACGTTCACCACATTGAGTGGAAATCGGTTCAAATCCACTTGTGGATACCAAGTCAATACAATCCGAAAAATGAAGAAAAATATCATGAGTGCCAAAATGGGACTCAAAATTAGAGGAGCTAGAGCAACAGCCGTCATGAGAGTAAATATCTAAGGATGGAGTAATCTCTCATGATCTTACCGGGATTCGCTAGTATTCTGATGGCTAGGCGCTAAAAATGGGTGGCTAAGCGCTAAAAAGTTGGCTTGCTGCGATCGCTTCAGCAATAAACAATTGATAAACCGCTTCTCAAGGGCGTGACAGACCATTAAAATAAAAGATAAACCGTCTTAATAGGACTAGGGATCAATGACTTCTTCACTAATGAATTTTCTGTTGAGTCTACTGGCTGGTGCATTTGTTATTCTTGTTCCTGGAACTGTGGCGCTGCTGTTTATTAGCCAAAAAGATAAGGTTCAGCGCTTCTAAACTCTTCTACTAAGATCTGATTCAATCATTTGAACAAGTTGTTAAGCCTTGACCGATTACCATAAACCTGGTTAATTCAGCGGATTTGGCGATCATTGAGGCTTATTTATTACAACCTGTTTAGCTTGATTAAGCGGAGCATAAGCTAAATTGCAACGAACAGTATTAGGCTAAAATGTTAAATTAAGTTTCTGAATGGCTGAGAGTATGGCGATCGCCCTTAGATCTCATGGGAGTTTTCGGGCGTGAGTCGTTAACATAGGATGTAATTAAGAGAGGTTTTCGATGGTAAACGTAGGGCTGAATTGGAGCAGTGTTTTAGGTGTGACGCTGGCTGCATCAGGCTTAGCTTTGTACTTTTTGCGCTCCATGCGTCCAAAGCTGGCTCGCGACCACGATATCTTTTTTGCGGCAGTTGCCTTGCTCTGCGGTGGCATCCTCTTTTTCCAAGGTTGGCGACAAGATCCAATTCTTCAATTTGGGCAGTTTCTGTTAACTGGGTCTGCCGTATTTTTTGCCGTAGAAAGTGTGCGGCTGCGGGGTGTGGCAACGGAACAAGCCCGACGTACCGCGCCCATCGTCGATGAAGAACGTTCGGTGAGTCGAATGTATCGGGCAGAATTGGATGATCTGGAAACCTTGGACGATCGTCCAGCAACCCGGCGAATTCGGGGAACACGCGATGCCCAATCCAACCGCGATGAGTATGAAGAAGGCGCTCGTCGTCGCCCCAATAGTCGCCCTAGCTCAGCAGAGCGTTCTAGTTCTAGCGCTGCTAATAACGGCGATCGCGCCCGTCGTCGTCCTGCTCGCCCCACCAGTGAGCCTGTTGATCCGCCTGATTCGCTGTATGACGATGAAACAGCGCCCGATTCTAGGAGGCGGACTCGCAACAACGGCGATTCCCGTCCTAGCAACCCGCCGACTGACAGCGCCGCTAGACCTAGACGTTCGCGTCCGCCTGGTCCGCCTCAGCAAGAGTCACCCCGCCGCCCTCGCAACGAGGAACCTGTTGCGTCTTCCGCTGAATATGTAGACTATCGCCCGATTGAAAACGATGACGAATCGGATAACTGGAGCGATGAGTAGACTAAGGATCACGGATTAAATAACATCGACAACTCCCCTACCAAACCTCGGATTTATTTAATTTCCATTCCTAAGAAAGCTGGTTGAACTCTAGTCTTGTTATCTGAGGCATCTTGCCATGGGAAGCCGATGGTTTGGAGCGCTCGCCCAACAACACCAACCAGGATTAAATAAGCGACAAAATCCTTGGGCAACCCTTTTCGTCTGTATTTGTGTGATGGGCATGATGACTGCTTGCACCGTCGAAACAGCGCCATTATCACCTGGAGAACTAAACAGCCAATTTAATGATGAGCAGCCTGCCCTCAGCGGAGACGGGCGATTGCTGGCATTTGTCTCTAATCGAGAGGGTGCTCGTTCTATCCTGTTATACGATCTCCGAAACAAACAGTATTTGAACCTCGCTCGCCTTAACCGACGTGACGCGATCGCAGAATCTCCTAGCCTCAGCGCTACGGGGCGCTACATTACTTACATTGCCAGCGATAGTGCCAGACCCGAAATTGAATTGTATGATCGAGCCACTCAGCAAGTTCAAATTTTGACGATGGGGTATCGCGGATGGTTTCGCAACCCAAAAATTAGCCCCGATGGTCGCTACATTGTGTTTGAAACAGGTACTCGTGGACAGTGGGATATTGAAGTCATCGATCGCGGCTCTGGCATTGAACTTGATATTCCCGACTATCGCCGATAACCCGCATCTAGTCCTCCTGCTTGATCGCTTGCCCCTCGCCCCTTACCCCCTGCCTTTCTTAGTGCAACGTTTTGTCTGGTCAATTGGGATTTTGGCATTGTCACTGAGCGGCTGTGCAAATTCTCGATCGCTGAACTTTCCGTTTGATCCAGGAGGGCGCAGCTTGAACAGTCCTTTTGCTGAAATGCAGCCGACGATCTCCGGACGATACATTGTGTTCGCCTCCGATCGCCGAAGTAGTCAAGATATTTATTTATATGACACCGTGATCCGTAACCTGATAGAGGTTCCCGGACTCAATACCTTGGATATGAGCGCATCCAGTCCAGTGATTTCTGAAAATGGTCGCCACATTGCCTATGTCGGAGCGCGGGGTGGACTCACCGATATTTATCTGTACGATCGCGATACCCGCCAAGCCCGAAACCTCACCGAAAACCTGAAAGCAGAAGTTCGTCACCCCAGCATCAGCGCCGATGGCAACGCGATCGCTTTTCAATCGAGCGCTAATGGACAGTGGGATATTGTGGTTTACAATCGCTTTGGGCAGCCAATTACTCAACCTGTTTCACCGTAATCCTAGCCAGGTTAAGAGACCCTGCCTAGTAAAAAATTCCAGCAGCAGCAGCGCCACAAACCCCAGCATGGCAAATCGTCCATTGATTTGCTCTGCATAAGCAGTCCAACCGAAGGCAGGCTCCGGCTGATTCACAGGTTCAGATATTTTTGCAGATTGGTCTAAGGGTTCGCTCACGTTAGCCTCCAGTGGGTTCAGGGGTATCGGATGTCATTGTCACTTGCTGAGACTTATCCAGGCTTTTCACTGACTCAATCAGCGATCGCACGGTTGCCGTACCTGCCGATGGCTCAAACCCTAGAGGGAACTTACGCTTCGCGATCATCCTTGCGCCCAAAGGCAGTAAGCTGACAATGCCTTGCAAATCTCGAAACGAGTTGCCCACGACTTTCAAGCCAAACTCCTGCTCATTAATCCAGCCGCCCTTTTTTACCAGATCAATCAACACCTTGCGATGGCGAATTGAGCGGCTAGATTGAGCATTGAATCGGACATCAGTGCGCTGCAAAATTTCTGATTTGATTTTGCTGATTTGCTCCATCGGCGCGACTTCCATCGGGCAAACAGCATTGCACTGATAGCAGCGGGTACAGCCCCAGACTCCATCCGTGCTGTGATTATATTTTTCCAGCCGCGATTCTGTGGTTTGGTCGCGAGAGTCTGCCACCATGCGATAGGCTTTTGCCAGCGCATGAGGACCCACAAAGCCAGGGTTCACCTCGCGGGCATTGCATTCGGAGTAGCAGGCTCCACACATAATGCAGTTGCCCGTTTGATTCAGCCGCGATCGCTCCTCTGGGGTTTGCAAAAACTCCCGTTCGGGCACCTGCCGTGCCGCCGTGCTGACATAGGGATCAACCGCCTTCAGGTTATCCCAAAACCCTTGCATATCCACTACTAAATCTTTGATCACTGGCATATTTCCCAGCGGTGCCAGCGTGATTACTGGAACTTTAATAGTGCTATCGTCAACTTTTTCTCCAAAAGGAACCGCTTGCTCTAGCCGTGCCAACTCACTGCCCACATTTTCCTTACAAGCTAGTGCCGATCGCCCATTGATTCGCATAGTACAGCTACCGCAAATCGTGTTTCGGCAGTTTTTCCGAAAAGCCAGCGTGCCATCTTGCTCCCATTTAATCCGGTTAATGCATTCCAGAATCGTATTACTTGGCTCGGCTTGTAAGTGATAATCCTGAATTTTAGGAGCAGCGCCGGGTGATTGCCGAATTACTTTAAAGATGACTTGCATTCTAATTAAACAGAAAGTTTTCGATGGGTTAGAAAAAACCGCAATGTCTTCTAGTGTCTCGTAAAACAAGCTCAAATGCACCTTCTTTTATAGAGCTTACGCCGAATTTTTCAACTGCTTCAGACTGCCAGAAAAGATGAGTTCATCAGTTTTAGGCAAAATGATTATCCGGGCAAAAAGTAGAAACGTGATTTGTCATGCGCGATCGCGATCGCTAAATCCAAATTTTTAGAACCATCTATCTCGTAATAAAACGCTCTTTCAAAAGCAAGCGATCGAAAGTTCATCAGAAACGACTTCAACATACATTGACTTTGGTGTCTGAAGTAGTTCACTGATCTTTATTATCAGCTCAAGAATTTCTCAACCGTGCAGCAAAACGTTATTTTGCTTGATTAATTCTCTTCAAACTTAGCTTTGACTCGTGCGATTATTGATAAGGTATGAAGGTGATTCAAAAATATTAGTAGTAAAAGTATTGTGCAATTGTTGCAAAGGTAGATGGGTCTAAGGATATATTTTTTATAGCGCTAAATTTGGACTTATTTGGAATCACCACCCTAAAGCGTTAAGGATATTTGGAAACAAATGGCAGACACACAAACCGCTCCGTTAACCGGAAAAGCCTTACTTCAAAAGGTAAAAGAACTTTCGCACCTGCCACGCCGAGAAACAGCCAAGCGATGTGGATATTACACCGTCACCAAAAATGATCAAAAGCGGGTCAATTTAACAGATTTTTATGACGCAGTGCTGGTAGCGAACGGCTTGCCGCTCGATCCAGAGGGTACAAAGGATGGGCGCGGACGAGAGCCAACCTATCGCGTCAGTGTGCATAAAAATGGTCAAATTGTGATTGGTGCAGCCTATACTCTATCGATGGGATTAAAGTCTGGTGATGAGTTTGAGATTAAGCTTGGGTATAAGCATATTAAACTGGTTCAGCTAGGTTCTAACGAAAGTAGCGAGACCAGCGCCGACGAAGAAAATTAGCGTTACTGGATGTGTTTGGATTTTTGATACTGGCATGATTGAGTTTTTCTCTACGTTTTCATTTAAACTTCCAACCGATTCCCAGGAATAGAATCATCCAGTCTGAAGCAGTGAGTTTATGACATTTTCTTGTGAGTATTGAACAGGTTTTTTTAAGCTCTAAGCTAACGATCTCTGCTTTTTTTAGCGTGTGGGTTATGCTATGGCTGCCGATCGCCATTCCCTTAGCAATAGTTTTAAAATGGCATCCGACGCAAACACCAACAATGCAGCAAAAATTGCCGTTGGTTAGCTCTCTGTATGCGATCGCGCCCTTCGTTTTATGGGGATTTGCCTACCTCCAGCAGCAACCGTTTTTGGTCTACGGATTCACTTGGAATCTTCACATTTTAGGCTCCATTTTAGGGGGAATTGGCATTGCAATTTTGGGCTTGTTCATCCTCTATGGACTACTAAAAACCTTGGGCTGGCTAGTGTGGGATTCCCAGCGAATTCCTTCATTGATGGCGGCATTGCTGCCAACCTTGGGCGTTGCGTTGTGGATCAGCACTACAGAAGAACTGATTTTTCGTGGTTTCTTGCTAAACCAACTTCAGCGCGATTATTCTTTAGCGATCGCTGCGATTATTGCTAGCGTCATTTTTGCCGTGCTACATCTAGTGTGGGATGGCAAAGAAGCGCTACCGCAAATACCGGGATTGTGGCTGCTCGGTATGGTGTTGGTACTAGCACGCTGGCTAGATGGCGGCAGTTTAGGGCTGGCGATCGGGCTTCACGCTGGCTGGGTTTGGGGAATTGCCAGCTTGGATACTGCCGAAATTTTGCACTACCCAGAGAGCAATTTGGCATGGATAACAGGAAACGGCAAGCCATTAGCAGGAGTATTTGGCATCTTACTGCTGCTGACAACGGGGGCGGTGATCTGGGCGATCGCCGCTCAGTAAATAATCGCCACTCTGAGCGGGAGAATATCAACTTTAAGTTGAGCAATAGATGATGGATGAGTGAATGTGATAAAAGCGATATCGGTGGTTTAACTCACTCATCTGTTAACGCCTGATCCTCAAAGCTTAAACGTTGCCCAATCCTCTTCTCGATAGTAGTGGCTCATATCATCAAATTTATAAAGCTCTGCCTGATGCACTTTAAATACTTGAGGAGTCTCCGTCACCCACGGTTGATTTAACTGGGTAAGGCGATCGCTGAGTTGAACACACTTTTCTAACGACGGCACCGATCCAAAATATCCCAGGGTAATATGGGGCGTGAAATAGTATTGCTGCTCAATTCCCAACCCCATCAAAGGGTGATTTTGGTAAATTGCTCGGCGAAATTTCAAAATGCGCCCGTAGGAGATTTCATCAAGCGGAGTGAGGCAAACACCAATTGACCGAGGCATTAGCATCAACCCTAATACTTGAAACGGAATAGGCTTCCCTTCACTAATCGATTGACACGCTTGAAAAATGTGGGCGATTTGAGTTTGCAATTGCGCGTCAAATGCCGGATCTTCCTTCGCATGACGATAGGCACTGTCCCAAATCAAATCTGCTAGGGTCAGATGAAAAGTGGCAGGCAAAACAGGAGCGAAAACAGTCGCCCCAAATTCGCTAATCAACTGGGTTTGAGACTGTTCTAATAGGTCATACAGCGCTTGATTCTCTAGCGATTCCTCTCCTTTCGAGGGAGTGATAATGCTGTAGCCAGGAAAGTGGGTTGGCGCAAACCCCTGATCAGGCTGCGGTTCAAACTTAGGAGATTCTTGGATATTCTGTAGCTGGGTATGATATGCGTTTGGCAGAGTCATCCGCATCGCCCGATTCAGGTAGGTCTGGAAATTCTCGTCCAATTCTTAAATACCTCGTTAAGGTAGCTTGAGCAATTTTATGATTATGAAGAGGATGATCGCTTTAGTCTATCCCCGTGGTTTGTTCACATCATCGCTGATGAATATAGCATCCTAAATCAATTATTGATGAGCTTAAGATGGCACAAGTAGAATTCCTAAACATACTAAACCGATGCACCGCTAGAATATGCTTTCTGCAAACTAGCCTTTGGGTTGAGATGCTAGGCATTCCTATCAAAATAAGTAGACCGATCT
>JBBSCL010000077.1:0-9660 GCA_038250345.1 Leptolyngbyales cyanobacterium | reverse complement strand
GGTTTGAATCCGTTGCATAACCTCCACTGGCTGAGAGTGATAAATTAACGATGATTCTACTCTCAATGGAAGATTTTTGAATGCACCCTGCTCTCAAGCTGGTTGGTTTTGCGATCGCGCCTTTGGTTCTCCCGTTACCGATCGCAGTGCTGATGGGCGATCGCCGAGCCTAAGCCGCCCATGCCTGCCCCAATCACGATCGCCTTGAGATTGTTCATGTCATTTCTCCAAGCACCATGCCAAATGTTCCCATACCTTATCAGGGTTCAATCCTACGCCACTGACTGAAACGATACCGAATGATTACAGCGTAGACGGGCTGAATCTGTAAAATTAGATAGTTTAGAAGCATATGCCATTGGGTTTTTTCGCAATTTTCTTCAAATATAGTAAGGAACGCTGATGACTAAGGGATCTAGGGTGGATCGACAGCGAGAACACCAGGCAAATGAACGAACGTTTCTGGCGTGGCTCAGAACATCTTTAGCGTTAATTGGATTTGGATTTGCGATCGCTCGGTTTAGTTTGTTCCTGCATCAGCTTCAGGCAACCATGGCTCAGCAACCGAGTGCCGCCCCTCTGTTTTTCAACTCCGAAACTTTAGGATTGAGTCTGGTTGTCGTAGGAATTGGAGTCATTGCCCTAGCCACATGGCGTTATAACCAGGTTTTTTGGCAAATTGAGCATGGAGATTATCAACCCAATCGTCTCCTGGTTTGGCTTCTCGCGGGAGTGGTAATCATTTTAGGCACCTTAAGTCTGCCCTTAGTGCTGTGGCGCGATCGCGGCGATTTGGTACCGAGATGTACACCCAAAAGCTCCAAGTTTGAGTAGTTAGATGTTATCGGGCTGCACCACCGCTAGCGATCATCTCTACATTTACCCCAATGGCTGCACGTTGGATGACGAGATTCGGGCAATTCAGGCGATCGCTCCCCACCTACCAGACCGCACTAAACCTTCGGCTGCTCATCTTGTGACTCAGAATCGACAACTTTTTCCGTTGGTATCTCTAATCGTAGTATGAGAACTGTTGTCAAGCTGTTGATTGAATAATCACTCTTCTCAAACTTGATCTCAGAGATGTTAATTGTACTTTCACTCAAAACCATGCCCCGAATTTCTGGCTTAGTTGGAACCTTATAACCTGCCGCATCCAACAGTTCCTTGACCTTCCGCCAGCCCTCTATCTTTTCACCATCAATCCCAGCCAGCGCCTTAACATAGCGATAAATCGTCGCTGAGAGATCTGTTTCCACGCCTCCAGTCTGCTTATTCAGCTTCTCTGCAATTTCCGCAGGGCTGTGTCCACATAACAAGCCGCGTAGATGTAACTTTTCGGTCGGAGTGAGGTGCTTTTCCTTCGCAGAGGCAAGATCATCATATAGCGTTTCCAGATCCCATTCCTCACCTGCTTCTGCAAACCCCATCACTCTTTCGTCCCCAATTCACTGCCCACACTCTACCTCAACTGCTAACTGTCAGCAAGCCACTGATGAAGTCCTATCAAGTTCCTGCCCTCAAACAGCAGACCAACCCCTTAAAAGTTTTTACCTTAGTAGAAATTCCGTGAGTGTATTTAGTTATACCTGCATTTTCTTGTACTGATGGTTATAGCGGGGGCATCTGCGAGTGACAGACGACAAAGAAGCAAAGAAAATATCCTTGGATAAGATTCAGATCCTTCCTCCTGACATTGATCCATCCGTCTTAATTCAACACAGTTTACAGGCTGCTCGTCAAGGCACTGGTACAGTTAGTGAGCTTGCTAATATCGTTTTGAATAAGACTTTAGAAACTGATCGTTACATTGATAGCGCCCTAATCAAGCATAAAACTAAGAAGATTCTTATTACTGCCTATGAGTACAACAAGACTATCGAGTTTATCGAGTATTGGCAACAGGTAGGGAATTTTAACAAAGACCTTGCTGATTTGACAAAAAATCATTTAATAAACTCCTATGAGGAAAAGCTGGAATCATCTGAAAAGTTTCCAGGCTGTCTTCTTTTCTTTGGGTGCCTTCTCAGCCTCGGTTTTCTTGTGCCTTTGGTGCTAAAAAACGTACCAGATTTAGAAATTCCTGGCTACACAAAAACGCCCACCATTGTTACACAGACAACTCTACAATTACCCCTTGCAGAGTGTGGCAAGGGTAGCAATTTACCTAATCAGCGATGGTATCCTGTGTGGGTCAATGACACGCATCCGGCAACGCTTGAGTATGTCAAGAAAAAGTACTGCTCGGCTGCTTTTGTCTACAACGTTACGTCCTCGAGGCAGGTTATTCAAATAGCAGGGTTTCAAGAACAGTCAAAAGCCCAACAATTAATGAAAGCCCTTGAAAGCGATCCAAAGATTAATAGTGTTGAAATTGGTATGCCGTTTTAACAATCTAGAGGGGCAAAAAAACACAGATACATTATCCTTAAAGCCCCTCTACAAAAAACCGCGATCGCCTGTTGATGAGTAATTAGGCAGGGGCGATCTCATTTCAACTATCCAATTTCTGCTCATCCAACGGTTTCAACATCCGCCAAATCTCAGCATCAATTTGTTCAAGATAGTCTGCTTCCAGTTCACCAATTTTGCGGACAATTCGTTTAGGGTCGATCGCCCGTAATTGAAACACCAGTGCGATTGAAGTTAAGGTAAGTCCATTTGTTTCTGAAGGTTCAAGTTTAACGGTGAATGGAAATCGCTTTGCTCCTAGCGAAGACGTAACCGGAATCACCATCAGCATGGGAGAAATTACGATATCAGTTTGCACTGCGATCGCCGGACGAGTTCCCTTTTCCTCACGCTGATCAGAGTCCGGCAACCGGATCAACAACACATCTCCCCGTGCCATTCTATGGTTCCTGACGAGTGAGCAGAGATTCCATCTTTAGCCAATCCTCATCACTCGCAGCTTCCCAAGCCACAAACTCATTTGCCAAATCTGGCTCAATCTTTGTATCGAGCGATTGAGCCAGAAGCGTCACAATTTCACTGCCAATGGAACATCCATGCACTTTTGCCCGGTGTTCGATCGCTTGATATAATTCGTCCGGCAAGACTACTTGAGTGCTGCGGCTCTGGTCGCTATTCATCAAAGTTTCAAACTCTAAAGTCATTTTCATTATGGCGTATCCTAAATTGAATTGAAAGAATGGGATGGTATTGAAGGGTGAAGAAACGATCGCCCCTCCACAAAAAACCGCGATCGCGCTTTGATTTGCGCCCTCTTCACCCAGTTGTTTCACCTGGCGTTGTTTCACCTGGCGTTGTTGCCACTGGCGCAGTTTCTCCCGATCTGTCTCCGATTCAGTCGCATCCAAAATTGTGTTGACTCCCGGCAGGTTGCCAATCGGAGTCTGGTAAATTCTGCCATTGGCTGTATCGATCGCCCGAATAGCAGCTTGCAAAGATAGTGTCATTCTTCAATCCTCAGTTGATTCAATTCCCAGTCCCGGCAATTATTAATCTCGTTTGCATTGTGTAGTGCTAAATCGGGATGCAGGGTCCAGGGTAAATAGTCGTTGTCATCAAAATAGGTGCAGTTCTTGCAGGCGTGTTTGGTGCGTTCCTGACGTTGCCATAGTTGGAGGCGCATCTCCTGGTCAACCCGTTGCAATATCCGGTGCGTCTGCTCCACACGACTGCATACTCCAACCAAATTCGTTTTCAGCATGGCGATCGCTCCGGTTGAGAAAGGGCGTGAGAGTCCTCCCTTCTTGGTTTAAGAATTAGCGTCTCCGACCCCTGGCTAACGTGGCTTGGGACGGTTGCGGTTCTTCGACTTCCAACTCTGCCGTTTTCACCGTTCGCATGAGGATTTCAATCTCCTCAGTACTCATGCCATCAATGCACAATAATCCTGTGGTCATGTCTACGAGGGGTGGATTAGTGGACATAAACTCGACAATCTGAGCAAGCTGACTTAACTCTTCCGGCGTATTGCGTTTGCGCCAATCCCACTTGAGCGAGTAGTAAATTCCCATATCGCCAGAATGCTTCTCAAACATGCCGACAAAGATGCCTTCAGCAGGTTCGCCATGCGCCATCAATTCCGTCACCTTGCTGCTGAATTGGCTGATGGAGCGAGTTTTGATATGGGTGCAGCACACGGTATTGGCGGGTAGGATATCGGCACTTACAGGAGCCGGAACAAACCAGAGTTGCATCCAGAGAGCGTTTCTGGTTTTACCGAGCGTACCGAACATTTGAGAAGCTTTAATAATGGACATTTCGAGAAGATTACCCCGGTAGTCATCATCGCCAATTTTCCACTCGCCCTTCTGACAGTCATTCCGAATCGCGTAGGGAATTTGCGGCAGAAAGATGCCGTCTTTGGGGCGTGTGCCAAATACTTGCAGTGCCATGGTTGATGTTTCCTTTTTAAGTTCTAGGTAAAAGGGCGATCTAGAAGCGCGATCGCCTGAGGAGAAAATGGGGATGCAGTTTTTCGACTGACTCAGGATTCGCAAATGACGTAACTCTAGAAGCCTGTCAGAGATGTAGTCCAGCCCTTCGATTGAAGCCTCTATCATTATACCCATGATATATAGATAAAAGCAAGAGATTGAGAGTCATTTTCTCTAATCAATCTCAGATTTGTTGCACCTCCTCATGTCCAAAAAGCTTTCTCCGGAGTAAATTGAAAGAGGAAAACGCATGGTGGTGGCGATCGTGACTGACAAGAAAATTGGACGGGGCAACAACCCCAACTCAAGGCAGAACCTTTCACCTCGAACTCCTCTGTACGGTGAAACAAAGAAAGTGCATGAGGTAACAGTCACCGAGTCAGCCTGGGTTGCTCTAAAAGAGGTTGTGAAAACATCAGGATGTAGAAGTGTCTCTGACTTGCTGGAAAAGCTAGGACGAAGAGAACTGGTCGTGCAACTACCTGAAGAGTAAGCCCTCGATCAAATTCAAATCTTCTGAAGTTCAGCCTGCAAATAGGCTGGACTTTTTTCTTAATTTAATCCGGGATTAATTGACTTGTTAATATATCCGGGATATATTGAGAAGGTGAGGAAGAGATGCCGCTGCCACTACAAAGCAATTGGTTTCTCGTAGGCAAGCTCTCTGTTATCTATCCCACTAGAACTTAAAAAGGATTTAATCATGACTCAGCCCACCACGCTGCAAAATTCGATCGCGCCTGAAGATATGGAGATGTTTCTTGATGACATCGAAACGATGAATGAAATGCTAGACAGGCTTTACAAAGCACGATGTAAGCAGGAGCCAGAAGCAGAGCAAGCGGCGATCTCTGACTTGCTCAAGACCTGGAATTGCCTTAAGAGTCTGTATTAATTGCTTGAATTCAATTGCAAAAAAAGGGGGCTGAGTGCTACCTCAGTCCCATCAAACACTTAAAAAGGAACTTTCATGATGACACTGGCGCACGATTCTGAATACTCTCTGCAACGCGATATTTATATTGATGGTGAGATGGATGGCTACGATGGAGTGAAGCCCAAACATCTCTACACAACTTATCTGCAAGCTTACATTGCTGGCTGCCGTCGCAAGCTTGAGGAGTTACAGCGACAATTGACAGAGTTCCAGCAGGAAACGGCTTGGCTCGATGAGTTTTAACGACAAGCAGAATCAGGTCGTCATCGGTTGGATTACCTGGTTCCCTACTTTCTCCTCCAAGTAGTCAAATCAATATTTCAGGATGTCACAATGCAAATCAATCAAAAGCCAATCCTATTTTCTCAGCAGGATATTGAGGATCTGGCGATTGACTTAAAAAGTCTTCAGGGCACGATCGCTCAGTTTTTTGCAGACCGAGAGCGAGGAGAGGTTAAACTTCAGACTATCCAAATGATTCTTCAACTTGCAAACTATCTGATTGACTTCTACGATGACTAGCCCAAACGGTGATTTGGCTAGCAAAAAAAGTGACAGGTCAAGATAGAGTTGCTAATAGCGCGGGATATGGGTTGGCTTTGCCGGGTTGGAAATAGTGAGTCCTAATAATCGGACTTTACGCGATCGCTCCACGTGTTCTTGCAATGATTTTGCGAAGCTCAGCCATTTCCAAGGAGCCTTGGCTTAAAGAATTTTTGTGAGAGCAGTATCATTACAGTGATACTACCCATTCTGAACCATGCCTGATGCAAGCAATCCGTACAACAGTCTGAAACACACTCAGCGGCAACGGGTGAGTGATGGTCAGCAGGTTTTGCTCTTAGATGGGTGCGACACGGCTGATCGGCTCCTGGTATTGGTGCTGCCGCAATTGGGAGATTTTGACAGTCTGGAGTATGCCTGGTGGTTACAAAAATATGCGGAGCAACTCCAAGAATTGAAGTTGGCGATTCGGGCAGTTGGGATTGGCGATCGCGCTTCTGGAGAACAGTTTTGTGCTTATACGGGATTTTCTCCTGACTGGTTGTTTGTCGATCCAACCGCCGAATTGCATCGAGAGTTAGGTCTTTATGAAGGGCTATCGCTCCAGGTGCCTGGGCTATCTTCAGGGCAGAATGCCTGGTTCAACCTCATTCTGATGTGTGCTGGCATCGGCAGTCCCGGCACTCTGGCAGAAGTGTTTCGAGGATATAAAGGCGATCGCACTGCTCCTCAGTTGATTGCAGAAGATGAGGTGGTTCAAGCGGCTCCGCTTCCTCCACTTAAAGGAGCAACCTTCAATCGGGCTGGAGGTAAAGGATTTCAGCGTCCGTTTGAACTGGCAACGCTGCGCTTGCGAAACATGACAGAGGTTTTGGGACATTGGAAAACCTATGTACCGAATGCCACGTATTTAACTCAAAGAGGAGGGACTTTCCTGTTCGATCAGGGCGGCAGTCTACTCTATGAGCATCGGGATAAGGGCATTCTGGGTTTTGCTGCCAACATGAATGATCCGTTGTCATTTCTGCTGACTGAATCTATCTCGTCTCATAACGCTTAACTCCAATCCACTCATTTGCTAATAGAGTTGTAGTTGATGAATCGCATGAATCGCCTTTGACAAATACTCAAAAGCTAAATCAATTTCAGCTTCTGTCGTAAACTTTCCAATTCCAATGCGAAGCGCCCCTTCTATATGGTCTTCAGGTAGCTTTAATGCTTGCAGAACATGGGACGGTGCCTCAACCCCGGATGAACAAGCAGAACCCGTTGAAATCGCGAGTTGGTGGCGAATTCTGGCAATGACAGCACGATTTGGAATACCTGGGATTGAAATATGCAAATTTCTAGCTAGCTGTTGCTCTAAATCCCCATTCACGACCAGGCTGGGGATCTTTTCTAGAAGTAAGTTCTGAAGCCTGTCACGTTTCGCCGCGATCGCCTGCTCGTCATCGTCCATCTCTAGCAATCTCAACCGACAAGCCTCTCCCAGTCCTACAATACCTGGAATATTGAGTGTGCCTGATCTCATTCCCTTCTGATGTCCACCTCCAAAAATGAGTGGTTCTAGGTGATAGCCTTTGCGAACGACCAAGGCTCCAATACCTTTGGGTTCGTAAAGCTTATGGGCAGAAATCGCTAGATAGATAATCCCCCAATCTTCAAATTGAATTGGGATCTTGCCAACAGCCTGCGACCCATCACAGAGAAAAGGAACGTTATAGCGTTGGGCAATTTGCCCGATCGCCTGTATGGGGTAGATATTGCCAATCTCATTATTAGCAGCCATAACACAGAGAAGAGACAGACCTTCAGCACAAATCTGCTCCAGATGGTCAAGGTCGAGTCTGCCTTTGGAATCGACTCGAAGATAAACTAATTCCGCCCAACCTCGCTTTTCAAAAGCGCGGCAGGTATCGAGAACGGCTTTATGTTCGATCGGTAGCAGTGCGATTCGGTGTGACTTTTCAGGATTGGAGGGGAGACTGCCTTGAATTGCTAGGTTAATGCTTTCGGTTGCGCCTGATGTCCAAATAATTTCTCTTGGTGAGGCTCCAACTAAACTAGTAGACTGAACTGAAAGTTCTGCAACGTATTATTCAAAATGCCGATTGACTACTATGCTTTTGCTGGCATCAGATGTTGCAAAACTAAGTTTTTACTCTACTAGCTATGTGTTTGGCAGCTTGTTTGACGACAGACTCAGCGCGATCGCCCCATTCGTGATCGGTGTTGCTGGCATTGCCAAATTCATCAGTCATGTATTGGTAAATAAGGTCAGCAACTCGGCGATCTGTGGGAGTCGTGGCATGATAGTCGAGGTAAATGGGAGTATTCATGTAAAGAGAAGATTCGCCCAACTATCTACAATTTCAACCATTTTTTTCTCGCTTAAGCCATTGACTTGCTTAACTACCTCTGCAAGAGAGTTAAATGGACGTTTTTTTACAATCTGCTCAGCAATCTTATCTAGATTTTTTCCCTTAATACCGACTGAAATTAACCTGCGCGCTAGGTCAACATCACTAAGTTGGTTAAAAGCATCAATCGGTTTTATTTGTTTGGGGATCTGGTCAGAAATGCGCTGAAGGTTCGTTTCTAACTTTTGCGTCATTGATCTCAATTCGCGATTAAAAATATCCTCTAAGCTAGAAGCAAGATCATCTAAAGGTGTGACGCTGGTAGTTGAGGTTGTTTCGGTTGGACTGGAAAGTCGTTCTAACAACTGTGTTTGTTGAATTACGGCTTTTTCTTCTTCAGCCTCAATCACCAGGGCATTGACCATTTCCGCTTTCAAGGCATCTTTTTCTTTGGCTCTAACCGCAGCATAATATTCAAGATGTCCACTCACAACTTCGTATTTCTCTAGTCCAATTTGTTTGAGGACTAAAGGACGTAGTAAACCGTTTGCATCAAGAATCAGCTTTGCTAGGTTATCGACTTCAGATTGACTGAAGCTAGATGCAGATTGAGAAGAGGAAATTGATTTCGTTTCAACCAGGAAAAAGTCAACCATCAGTTAACCTCCATTTTTGTTAATACTTCCTCTGCAAGCTTGATAAATTCTTTGGCAGAATCAGAGTTGGAGTCAAACTTAAAGATTGACTTGGGATCTGGATAGAGCATATCTCCGACCTGCAACGTTTGATTCAAACAATTGGACAAAGCGACTCGTTCAAAAATCATAGAATTCAGGACAGGAAGACCGTATTGTTCAATTACCGCATTTTCCTGGCGCGAAAAAACATGGTCAAGATATTTTGAATTCGTCGAAACTTTAGAAGGTAAAATTCCTAAAACTTTCAAGTTGTTCTTACCCATGCTTTGGCGAGTTTCATTGATTTCTTCCATAATGAATTGCCTGACGGTGGGTAAGCCTTGATTCGCAAATGGCTTTAAATCTGAAGGAATAATCAAATAGTCGGCAGTCATAAGGGCAACCTGAGCATAGACATCGCAGGAGGGTGGCGCATCAATGATGACGAAATCGTAGTTATCTTCAACCAGTTTCAATTTATTGTTTAGCCTGATTCGAGTAGCCGTATATTTGGTCAGCTTATCCTGCTTTTCAATCAGGTCAACGTGGGCGGGAATGATGTCAAGCTCTGGATCGTTAAAATACTGAGATTGTCTAACGATTTCTGGGATGAAGTGAAACTCGGAACTTTCTAATAACAATACTTCGGACAGTTTTTCGAGAGCAAAATAAGATATCTAGACAAAAGCTACCTCTGTCTGTAGGGTGCATATTACGTCAAACACCAGAGAGGTAGCCTGCTCAATATTCTACAAGCCCTATTTGCCAAAATGGGG
>JBBSCL010000076.1:0-9671 GCA_038250345.1 Leptolyngbyales cyanobacterium | reverse complement strand
TTTGGGCAATGGCTGAGCCTGTTTGGTTTCTGAATTTTGGGCGATCGCCGCCACCGTTTGCGGCTCCCCGGCATCTGGTGCGGCATTTGGATTGGTTAAACTACCAATTGCAAAAGCAGAGGGTAATGCAATGGACACCAAAATAATGCCCCAAAATATTATTGGGTGACGCTTCAAGCGATCATTCAAATTTAGCAATGGCTGAAAGTGCCTTTCCTGACGTTGATCAAACACCTGAGGAATGGAGGCGCTGGCATGGGTCACAGTTCTAAAATTCGGGCGCTTTGCCATAGGACTAATCAGACGAGGCGTGCCAAGAGCGGTTAGTACATCCATTTCTAATTTAACACTTAGGAAACCGTCAGTCTCCTTTTCATCCGTCACATCCTTCCCATCGTCCTTGTCAGTACGCACTTAGACGATTGAAACGGACGTTAAACAGTGAAGATTTACCCCAGAACCTCCGGTTTATTCATAGACTAGAGATGAAATCTCAAATCGGGTTTCGGCTATCCAATGGAATTTTCGCTTGCTGATTTGACCAATTTTCGTGCAAATGTCCTGCGTCAGACTCCCTTGGGTAGATTGTGCGGCACAAAGCAACGGTTTCGCGATCGCTATGAGGTTCTCAAAATCTTGGGACGCGGTGGTTTTGGGGTCACTTTTCTAGCGCGAGATGTGGCGCTTCCTGGAGAACCACTGTGTGTGATCAAGCAGCTTTGCCCACGAGTCAGCGACCCCACTGCTTTGCAGCGCGCCCGTCAGCGATTTCGCCAAGAAGCCAAAACCCTTGCCAACCTTGGCAGTCATGCCCAAATTCCGCTCTTGCTGGACTATTTTGAAGCAGAGGGCGAATTTTATTTGGTTCAAGAATTCATTCGCGGCAACACCTTAGCCAAAGAAGTAAGGCGATCGGGATGTTTTACTGAAACTGCCGTCAAACAGTTTTTGCGTGAGCTTTTACCGCTGCTGCAATACATTCACGACAACCATGTGATTCATCGGGATATTAAACCACCCAATCTAATTCGCTGTAAAGATGATGGTCGGCTGGTACTGATCGATTTTGGCGCTGTCAAAGAGCAGATTGCTCAGGCTGATGAATCGGGTATCCGTCACTCGACCACTCAGTTTGTTGGCACCGTTGGGTTTGCGCCCCCAGAGCAATTAGCCTCTCGCCCGGTCTATTCCAGCGATCTCTATGCCGTAGGAATCACCTGCTTATATCTGCTGTCTGGCAAATCACCTTTGGACTTTGACTTTGAAATTATTAGCGGAGAAGTGCGATGGCGAGACGATATTAACATAAGCGATCACTTGGCGCGAGTGCTAAGCAGAATGCTAAAGATCTCTGCTCAAGAACGGTATCACTCTGCAACCGATGTGATGAAGGCATTGCAGTTAGAGCAAGATTGGGATAGCTTACGCACCTGTATGAACGATGTCTCAGCGGGTCTTCATGTTAAGCCAGAGCCAGAGCTTCTTTTAGACGGCTACATACCACCGCTGATGCGTCAAGCCCATGCCATTCGAGAGCGAAGAGCTAGGTTTCAAGCCAGAAACGCCCGTAGCGATTCGTTTCACGATCCCGAAGGAAATCGCGCGCCTCTCAAGCTTTACAGTAGCTCTGGTTTCTAAAACAAATGCCTTAGACGCTCACATCTAGGGCATTTATTAAAGCGCATTAAAAGTAGTCTGAACCGCGATCGCATCGCTTACTTCATCGCCACGGCATTGACATCGACAAATGTGCCTTCAGCCGCTGTCGCGTTTGCAGCAACTTCTGCATCAACTGGCGTAGTATCTTTCTTACCCTTTAGACGAGTTAGTAATACCTGGGAGAGTTCTGCTACTAACAGACCTGCAATGATGCCGTCGTCAATCCAGCCGATGATCGGAAAGACATCGGGTGAGATATCGAGTGGGCTGATCAAATACAACAATGATCCGCCAATCACCCACCAGCGATATTTTGGGTTGCGAATGACATCGCGATACCACTTATACAAAGACTCAATTGAAAAATTCATTGATTTAACCCTTCGACTACACTAATGATCTTGCCAGAATCGATTTGAAAGATCTGGTGTGGATACCTTCTAGTTTTGTCGTAATAGCATCACTCTTGCCTCTGCAATGAGACAGATTTCAAGTCTGCTAGGGTTGCGCTTCCGGTACACACCATTGTGATGGCAATTTCTGCCTGCAAAATTTCCACCAGTTCATTAACTGCTGCTTCAGATTCATTGGCTGCCTGCAAGAACGGCATTGCCATCCCAGCTAGATCGGCACCGAGGGCGATCGCTTTTGCCGCATCTAGCCCATTTCGCAGCCCACCAGAAGCAATCAGCGGGATAGTTGGCGCAACTGCCCGAATTGAGGTAATACACTCTGCGGTGGGAATGCCCCAATCTGCAAAGGTCATGCCCAAACGCCGCTGCCTGGCATCTTGTGCCCGTTCGCTTTCTACCTTTGCCCAAGAAGTGCCACCTGCGCCTGCCACATCGATCGCGCTCACTCCAGCCGCAATCAACTTTTGCGCCATGTCTGCTGAAATGCCGTTGCCCACCTCTTTTGCAATCACCGGAACAGGCAACTTCTTACACAAGGTCGCAATCTTGCCAAGTAATCCGCGAAAGTTAGTGTCGCCATTCGTCTGCACACACTCCTGCACTGGGTTCAGGTGCAAAATCAGCGCGTCTGCTTCTAACAAATCAACCACTTTGAGGCATTCATCCAGCCCGTAGCGGTAGTTCAATTGCACCGCGCCCAAGTTTGCAAACAGCAAAATATCTGGAGCCTGCGATCTCACTTTAAACGTAGATGCCACAGTTGGATTTTCCACCGCCACCCGCTGAGAACCTACTCCCATCGCCAATCCATAGCGCTGTGCAGCGGCGGCTAATCGAAAGTTAATGGTCTTTGCTAAATCCGTGCCGCCCGTCATAGACGAAACTAGCAGTGGGCTGGAAAGTGTTTTACCTAAAAAAGTTATCGTTTGATCAATATCCTGAAGATCCAATTCGGGTAGACAGCAGTGAAGAAAGTGATACCGCTCTAATCCACTGCTTGTTTGACGAAATTGGACATCTTCATCCAGACAAATTCGGAGATGATCTGCCTTGCGGACTTGAGTTTCTGCTGAAAGATCCATAGTAGAAATGGCGAATGACGAATTGCGAGGGACGAATGAAATAGGCGATCGCGGGTAGGGTGGGTTGAGCTTTGCGAAATAGACCCAAAAATTAAGGTTTGATCAGTTCCACGCTGTCCCTTCCATCTATGTCTTGCACATACACTTTAATGGTTTCCTCGCGAGCTGTGGGCAACAGCTTGCCAGTAAAATCTGGATGAATCGGTAGCTGACGATGACCGCGATCGACTAAAACTGCCAAGCGCACAACTTCCGGTCTACCGTAGTCTTTCACCGCTTCTAAAGCGGCTCGTGCGGTGCGCCCTTTGAAAATGACATCATCAACCAAAACCACGGTTTTATCAGATAAGTCAAAGGGAATCTCGGTTTTGGCAGGAGTGCGAATACCGATCACATCCAGGTCGTCTCGATAAAACGTGATGTCGATCGCTCCTAACGGCACTGCTACTTGTTCCAGCATCTCGATCTGTCGAGCAAGCAATTGCGCCAATGGCACACCGCGAGTGTAAACCCCTAACAGCACCAGTTTTGACAGATCACCCGATCGCTCAATTACCTCGGAGGCAAGGCGTGTCATAGTGCGACGGATATCTTCAGCAGACAAAATTTCGATTACTTCGCTGGTCATACGCCGCATTCACCTTAGCGTTGAATAGTTCCCTGGGATTTGGGACCGTACTAATAACTCAAAACTCAACTCCTGGCTGAGCTTTTACCCCTTGTTCCCGGAAGGGATGTTTGACTAAGGTCATTTCTGTCACTAGGTCGGCGCGATCGATCACCCCTAGAAGAGCGCCCCGCCCCGTTAGGATGATATGCGATTGCTCTGGCTTTTGGTCTAGACCTGCTAACACCTGCGATTCAGATAGATACCCTAGTTTTAAGGCAATGTTCACTTCATCTAAGAAGATCAGCTTAAAGTCAGGATTGGTGATGTAAGTCAGGGCTTTTTCCCACGCTTGCTGCGCCAGTTGAGTATCTCGCTCTCGATCTTGGGTTTCCCAGGTGAAGCCTTCACCCATCGCGTGAAATTCCAGTTGAGCCGGGTTATTTTCGATCGCCACAGTCCAATGGTTGAAAGCGGCTTTTTCCGCAGGCTCCCAGGCTCCTTTGATGAATTGAATGATCGCCACTCGATAGCCATGACCGAGCGATCGTAGTACCATCCCCAGCGCTGCTGTAGTCTTGCCCTTGCCGTTTCCCGTATGAACAATCACTAATCCTTTTTCTGAAATCATTCCCGCCAATCGCTGATCTTGCACCTCCTTGCGGCGTTCCATCTTCCGTTTATATTGCTCAGAAGTAAGATCGGGAGCTTGGGGTGTTTCCGTAGATTGATTCATAGCTGTTTGCACGAGTTTCGCTTTGCTCTCCCTAATCCTACAAACAATTAAGACTACTAGCTGAAACCTGACACCCCAAACCTGGCACCTACTTCTAAAATCACCCTTCCGAATCAAGAGAGCCTAAAGCATTGGTGTTAAAATGTTAAAGCTGACATAAAAGGGTAAACGAAAAGCGTTGAAGTTCTTTTCTTTAACTGGATACCGACTGCTCTGGTATCTGGAAATGAAACTCAAACGGAAGCGGCAGTGTGATCCAGGACTATCTTGGGTAGATCGCTGCGAAGCGCCCAGTATGACCTGATCGACCTGTAACTTCAGGTTCGTTCGCTGTTGAGATTTTTACTTAAGCAGATTGATTATTTGCTTGTCTCCAGCTTAATGAACTAGGTCGATCATGACTCTTGCAGAAAATTTTTGACTGAAATTAGTGCATTGAGTATCCACTAGATTGTGCTGATCAAAAGCTGATATTTAACCGATGGGTATTTACCTGCACAGCAGTTTAGATAGTCATGAGTTAATTGATTTGCGGAAGAGGGCATATTGATTTGTCTACTCACAGGCTTGAAATATACGCGGCGGTTTCGTCTGCGCGGTTGGAAGACTAGCTAAATTAGCTGAATTATGAGAAACGGCTAATAAAAGTTTCATCCAACTTGCGAACTGCCAAGTCGGCGCTTCGCTACTGCGTTCAGTTAAACAATCAGCACTGTGGCTTGCGAAGGTCGCATTTGCTGACAGGCTCCTCTGCGGAGTTATCAGCACATCAATGCTGTTTATTCATCTACTTCCTTCCTTATGCCGTTCACACCGTTTGGAGTATCAAGATGTCAAAATTGCTCAGCCATAAAATTACACCCTCCCCCATGCCAGCGGAGATTAGTGTTGTCGATTTAATTGATGGCTACTTTACCGCTTATAACTCGGCTCGTCTGCGCGAAATCTGTCAACTGCTGACTCGCGAAGTGATGAAAGAGGGCGTTACGGTTGCGCTTAGCCTTTCGGGTGCTATGACTCCTGCTGGTTTTGGAGTATCCGTCCTAGCACCTCTCATGCGTTATGGCTTTGTCGATTGGATTATTAGCACTGGAGCCAACCTTTACCACGACATTCACTATGGATTAGGACTTGATCTATTTGCAAGTAGCCCATTTTTAGACGACGTGAAACTGCGCCAAGAGGGACGCATTCGGATTTACGATATTGTATTTGACTACGATGTGTTGCTGGAAACCGATGCTTTCATCCGTGAAATTTTGTGGGCTGAGCCATTCCAACGGCGGATGAGTACCGCAGAATTTCATTATCTTTTGGGCAAGTATCTGCACGAAATAGAGCAGCAGGTCGGTGTGAAAAGCTCCTGCCTGTTGGCAACTGCCTATGAGTGTGGCGTGCCGATTTATACCTCTTCACCCGGCGATAGCTCAATTGGAATGAATGTCGCCGCGATCGCCCTAGAAGGCTCCAAGCTGATGATCGATCCATCGTTGGATGTGAATGAAACCGCCGCGATCGCCTATGCTGCTCGTGACACAGGCAACCCTGATGTGGAAGGCAAAAGCGCAGCGTTAATCATTGGCGGTGGCAGTCCCAAAAACTTCTTGCTGCAAACCCAACCCCAAATTCATGAGGTATTAGGTTTAGAAGAGCGAGGACATGACTACTTTGTTCAGGTAACTGATGCGCGTCCTGATACGGGTGGCTTGTCGGGTGCAACCCCCAATGAAGCAGTGAGTTGGGGCAAAGTTGATCCCGAAGAACTATCCAATACGGTGGTTTGCTATACCGACAGCACGATCGCCCTACCGATTATGACGGCTTACGTAGTGAATCAATGTGCGCCTCGTCCATTAAAGCGCTTGTATGACCGTCGGGCGGAAATGGTAGAAACCCTTCAGCGGGATTATTTGGCGGCGAAGGCAGATCCCGATCGCTTTGTAGCTTCTCCAGTCGCAATGACGAATCTGCAAGAAACGCCAGCCCGAAAACCAGTTGTGGCAACCTATCCCTGCGGCACTCCTATCCGCAGTGGTAATAGTCATCGGTAACGAAACGGACTAATCTAATCACCGTAGAGAGGCGATGACTTGTCTCTCTACGGTTGTTTAATGTTTCTGAAGCGTTCTTTGGCAGCGGTAAAGGATTCTTTCATCACCTGTTGAATCCGTTTGGGATCGGGCTTTTTGCCGCCAATCAAGTCACCAAAATACACACAGGTTGCTTCTCCCAGTGCCCATGTGTAGGCTGCTGCCCAAGATGCCGCAATCACGCTGCCAAAACCGGGGATAAATTTGATCAGTTCCCGCCCGATCGCTTGGGCTGCAAACCCACCCGCGATCGCGCTGACCAGTCCCCCGGCTTGAGCAGGCGTTAAGGTTTGCCCGTAGAGTTGTCCCAACAGAACTACCATTGAGCCTTGCAGTGCGGTGAGTACGGGCATCGTGGCAAAGGGTAACGGAACTGCTGCAATGGTTGCTGCCATCACCGAAAATGGCAGGATGTATCGCCTGCCAGCATCACGATAGAGATCACCTAGTTTTTTGCTCGCTTCATCGTCTAATAATTGATGAATCGTGCGAGATTCTGCTTCCGGCAATAGCTCGGTCAAGGCATCCCGCAGCGCTTCCATTCCATAAAAAACAGGCGTGTAGCCGTCTTCTTCAAGTGTGAAGTCGAGCAAAACTGCGCGATCGCACAATCCCGTAAACGCTTGTTGAATTGCCGCAAATGCTCGACTTACTTCTGCAAAGTCTGGTGGATAGTCGGGATGATTTTCAGTCTTGGCTGGATACACTTCATGCAAACAGGTGACCGCCAGTAAACAGGGCACTTCAGGATGAGCTTGCCGCAACTGCTGGGCAATTTGCTTAAGGCTATCGATCGCAAAATCCGTAATTTTAACCGTCAAAATCAGCACCCGCGCCCGACGGCGATCGATCTGCAATTCTTCTGTTAGCTCTTGAATAATCGGCTGCGTGGCTTGGTTAACATCTCCCAAGCCCACCGTGTCGGTAAAAATCAGCAGCGGCAAATCATCGGTAGGGTAAGCATAGCGCTGAGTGTGCTGAGTATGAGGGCGAAACCCTTGACCCACGACTTCAGCAGAAACGCCTGTTAGACCTCGCACAATGGAGCTTTTCCCCGCCTGGGGTTTACCAATTAAAATCGCTTCCGTGGTGGGTAGCTCTGCTCGGACGGTTTCTAAGATTTGTGCAACTTGGGTTTCACTCACCCCAAACCATTTCACCACTGACTGGGCAAGCTGATCAACTGGTAAAGTCTGCTTGAGGCGATCGCCCACTGCGCCTAGACTATTTTTGATCTGATGCGGAAACGAGAAAAAACCAGAGGGTGCGCTGTCCACATCCACTGGTTCTATATTTTCAGAGGCATCCTCTAAGTTAGAATCAACGTCCGATCTCTTAGTCATTTGCAATCTTATAGCCAAAGGCAAATGGTTCGGGCTTATCTTACCGTTAACTAAAGCTCTTCGCGAGGTTCTCCATTTACACTGCTAGAACCTGGAGATGCTTCATAAAGCGCATCAAGTTGCTCACGGGCATCCTCAACCGTAATCGAGCGCATGACTAGCAGCGGCTCATTCACAACATTGCCAAATTCATCAAGCAGTTCAGGATGTGGGACTGCACGTTTTGCGCTCCCATTAGATCGCCCATACATCGCATTAGCGGGTGAGTAGGAACGCTGAGACTCCATACCCAAAGTCATCAAGTTACGGAACATGTTGGCGATCGCAAAGACGGATAATACTGTAAAAGCAACAATGTAAATAAAATGTAGTATCATGGCGCTTTCTTAACTCTAAAAGGCTTGAACTTTAATGAAAAAATATTAACTGATTTAATCGGACTCACAAACAGTAACCATCTGTGGTCTAACGAATCAATTTTTCTCTATTCCTGAGACTCCATTTGAATAGAGTGCGGAGATCCATCAAGGCGATAGCGATGAGAAATCTGCCAGCATTCAGAAATTAATCGATGCCATGGCGCAAGCACTGAGGTTTCAATGCCAGCCTGTCCGCCGATTGCTTTGAACAAAGACTGGGCTGCACTCACCTCTAATTGAGCCTGAGCCACCCTTGCCAGCAAGTCCGCTTGTTGCTCCGCTGTCAAAAATGAGATTTCGGTGGATTCTAAAAATGTATGCGATCGCTCAAACCAGTATTGAAAATCTTCTAGCAGTGGCTCTAGAAGGGACTTGAGCAACTCAGACTCAGATGAATTAAAAGAGGACATTGGACAAGCAAAATGAATATATTTATGAGAATATCTTAGCGCCTTTTAAGCTTCTTAAACTTTCTTTACTTTCTGTGAGCGCATAACCTCTTTTAAGACGTTAAGGCACATAACCAAGAAATCGATGGACGTACTGATGAGTGGGTTTGTCGAGAGTCAATTGACTGTATGCCCTGACAGACTTACGTTAGACTGTGTAACTGTGCAGAAATCGGCAAAAATCCATGATTTGTTGGGAACTCCAAATTCAGTCTGTCCCATTTCTTATTGCAAATGGAACCGGGCGAACTAGCTAGGGGCAAAGTTTTTAGCCCCATTGAGTCACTTAGCCTGCAATTCCTTTTAATGAATGCTTTAGAAATTTGGAGCGATTCCCATGTCTGCAATAGATCCTCAGCCTGAAAAAATTCATCTGCCCAAAACCAGCGAATCTGAGCAGCTTAAAAAGATTCGGCATACCACCTCCCATGTGATGGCGATGGCGGTTCAAAAGCTGTTTCCCAAAGCGCAGGTAACAATCGGTCCTTTTATTGAAAATGGGTTTTATTACGACTTTGACAGCCCAGAACCATTCACCGATAAAGATTTGAAAGCCATTAAAAAAGAAATGGCGAAGATTATTCGGCGAAAGTTGGCTGTCAGCCGGGAAGAAGTGAACCGAGAGGAAGCCGATCGCCGGATTCGAGCGATCAATGAGCCATACAAACTAGAGATTTTAGAAGGATTGCAAGAGCCAATCACGCTGTATCACTTGGGTGAAGAATGGTGGGATTTGTGCGCGGGACCGCATGTGGAAACCACGGCAGAATTGAACCCCGACGCGATCGCACTGGAAAGTGTGGCAGGAGCCTACTGGCGGGGCGACGAAACCAAAGCCCAACTGCAACGAATCTATGGGACTGCCTGGGAAAC
>JBBSCL010000075.1:0-9703 GCA_038250345.1 Leptolyngbyales cyanobacterium | reverse complement strand
GGTATGCGATCGCAAAATTCCACCCATCGCGCCTGATCGATGGCGCTATCCAACAATGGCTCCCAGTGGGCGAAAACTGTAAAATTGTCTTGCCCTTCGTTGTGTTTCTCCAAGCCGGGTAAAAATTTGGTTCGGGCTAACAAATCCAGGCTCCAACGGGCGACATGGCTCCAAAAACGCAAATCTCCACTGACGAAAGCTTCTTCGACGGGCTGATAGCCTAAGGGCAACGAGTTGAGGAATAAAAGCGCTTCAGTTGCCGAGAAACACAATCCTTCAACCTTCCAAGGGTGCAGAATTAAGGGGCGATCGCCTGCGGAAACGGCTGACAGTTCTGGTAACAATACGGCACTGCTAGGCACTGCCAAATCGCCTTCTAGAACTGAAGTCGGTAAGCCGATAGTTTGAGTTTGCCAAGTTGTGTGCGAATTACTGGGAGCGATCGCCTCGATGGTCGTTTGAGGGGTGGCTTGAAGCGATTTAGCAGTTTTGCGGGTTCGTTTGGGAGTAGATGACTCCAACGATGCCGTCACACCCTCTAATTCTGGAAGATAAATGCCATGACTTTTTTGTAAGCTGTTGAGAAAATCCAGCAATTCTAGCCGCGTCATTCCGTAAGGATTCGGTTGAACAGCCGCAAGTTCAGCCGTTTCTTGAGCTTCTATTGGCAGCACTGGATGCGGAGTGACCTTTCGCCAAATTTCTCCCCAAATGATCAAGCAGCTTGCCTGTTCTGGCACAGAATTAGCTGGAGTCGGAGCGGGTTGTTGCGGCAGTAGCCAGCTACCGTGTAGGGTTGCCATTCTCGTTTAAAGCCTTCAAAGGTCGCTAATTTCAGAAGTTCATCGCTTAAGGGCTATTTTATGCGCTGACTTAAAGCAATTGCCGGATAAATCTTACCCGACGACGATGAACCCATCTGAATAACTGTCATTGTACAAGCTGCAAACTCAGACCTGAGAGATTGCGATCGCCCAAAAAATTCTCTCCTTGTACATCAATGCTACGATTGCGACAGAGAATAAAAGATGGAAAAGGATACCACGTTACATGGAAGAAATTGAAAAGTCAATATCCTTTGATGGTAGGGATATTCGGCTGAAGATCGGTCTGCTCGCGCCACAAGCAGGCGGTGCAGTCTTAGTGCAGTCGGAAGATACCGCAGTATTAGTTGCCGCCACTCGCGCATCGGGACGAGAAGGAATTGATTTCCTGCCCCTATTAGTGGATTACGAAGAACGGTTGTATGCAGCCGGACGCATTCCCGGAGGCTTTCTGCGCCGTGAAGGTCGCCCTCCCGAAAAAGCAACCCTGATCAGCCGTTTGATTGACCGCCCCTTGCGCCCCTTATTTCCGGGCTGGATGCGGGATGATATTCAAGTGGTTGCCACGACGCTCTCGCTGGATGAATTGGTGCCGCCCGATGTGTTAGCAGTCACGGGTGCCTCGCTGGCGGTGTTGTTAGCGCAAATCCCCTTTAATGGACCCATGGCAGCGGTGCGGGTTGGGTTGGTTGGCGATGATTTTATCATCAACCCCACCTACAAGGAAATTGAGAGCGGTGACCTAGACCTGATTGTTGCTGGTTCTCCCGAAGGCATCATCATGGTGGAAGCAGGCGCGAATCAATTGCCTGAACAGGACATGATCGAGGCGATCGATTTTGGCTATGAAGCGGTGCGTGATTTGATTCAGGCTCAGCGCGATATCCTCAGCGAGTTGGGCATTGCGATCATCACGGCAGAAGCGCCCGAAGTGGATAAAACTTTAGAAGATTTCATCCGCGATCGCGTGACCGTTCCAGTCAAAGAAGTGATCGGACGGTTTGAAAAAGATAAAAAAATCCGAGAGGCAGCTTTAGATGAGGTGAAGGCATCCTTGAGTGCTGCGATCGCCGAACTGCCCGCAGAAGACCCGGTGAAGCTAGCCGCCGCCGCCAACTCAAAAGCATTGGGGAACGTATTCAAAGACGTGACCAAAGTTTTGATGCGTCGCCAAATCGTAGAAGATGGCGTGCGAATTGATGGTCGCAAACTAGATGAAGTCCGTCCAATTTCGTGTCGGGTTGGCGTGTTGCCCTCTCGCGTTCATGGCAGCGCCCTATTTAACCGGGGGCTAACTCAAGTGATGTCTGTGGTGACTTTGGGCACTCCCGGCGATGCTCAAGAAATGGATGATCTGCATCCTGATGAGAAAAAGCGCTACCTGCACCACTACAATATGCCGCCTTATTCCGTGGGTGAAACTAAACCTATGCGATCGCCCGGTCGGCGTGAAGTAGGGCACGGTGCCTTGGCAGAACGCGCTTTGATTCCTATCTTGCCCAAGAAAGAAGATTTCCCTTACGTCCTGCGGGTCGTGTCTGAAGTGTTGTCTTCTAATGGCTCTACTTCTATGGGTTCGGTGTGCGGTTCCACTCTGGCGCTCATGGATGCAGGTGTTCCGATCCTCAAACCCGTTAGCGGTGCTGCTATGGGCTTGATCAAAGAAGGTGATGAAGTCCGCATCCTCACCGATATTCAAGGCATTGAGGATTTCTTAGGCGACATGGATTTCAAAGTGGCTGGCACCGATACCGGCATCACCGCTTTGCAGCTTGACATGAAAATTAACGGCTTGCCGATGGATATCATTGCTCAAGCGATCAATCAGTCAAAACCGGCTCGGTTGCACATTCTCGACAAGATGATGCAAACCATCAACACGCCTCGTACCGAGATGTCGCCCTTTGCGCCACGTCTGCTCACTATTAAGATCGATCCTGAATTTATCGGCATGATTATTGGTCCGGGTGGCAAAACCATCAAGGGCATTACCGAAGAAACCGGTGCCAAAATTGACATCGAAGATAGCGGCATTGTGACGATTTCGGCGATCGATGGTGAAAAGGCAAAGCGCGCCCGTGCCATTATCCAAGGCATGACTCGCAAGCTCAATGCTGGCGATGTTTATGCGGGGAAAGTGACGCGGATTATCCCCATTGGGGCGTTTGTGGAGTTTCTTCCAGGCAAGGAAGGCATGGTTCACATTTCACAACTCGCCGACTACCGAGTTGGCAAAGTTGAAGATGAAGTGAATCTAGGAGATGAGGTGATTGTTAAGGTGAGAGAAATTGATAGCCGTGGGCGAATCAACCTGACTCGCTTGGGCATTCACCCAGATGAGGCGACCGCGGCTCGTGAAGCGGCGACTCAAGCTTAGGAGAATGGATGAAAAGGGGCGATCGCTTGAATAGAGCGATCGCCTACTTTTTCAAATATCGTTCATGAATCACAACTTCGATCAAGCAGTTTACGCATAATCTCAACGAGGATTTTTTCATAAAAGTCCTCGTTTTTTATTGGCAGGACTTACGCAAATCAACCGAAATTTGCCCCCCAACCCCCAATTCTGGGGGTGCTAGAGATCAAAGTCCCCCAGAATTGGGGGATTTAGGGGGCGAGTGCGTAAGTCCTAATTGGAAAGAGATTTTCTCTATCCAAAGCGAGTTGTCGTTAAAGTGAAAAATCCTTCAAAATATATAATGTTAAGATTAATAACAATTTCCGTTCAAGCTAACCTTTAACCTTTCTGATCCACTGTTCGATGTGAGGAAACATCCCGTGACTTCTGTTTTACAACTCTCTCAAACGATCGCAGATGATTTAATTGCTGATTTCTTTCGCGAATCCGAAGGCAGTTGGCGCTCCGAGCGACGGTACTATACGCTTCCCGATGGCGAAACCAAAGAAGTCGTTAGCATTATTCAAATTCGCTTTTTGCCCCAAGGTTCTCCAGAATTAATTCATCTGGCAGGGTTGCATGAACTGACGAACGAAACGGCGTTAACCTGCGGAGCGGAGGTCACTTGGGATAGCCAAGAATCGGTGACCGGAAAGCAGCAATCCAACGGTTCTACGCTGTTTGGGGCATTGGGCACGAGCTTGTTACGCGATCGCGGCTTTGCAACGACCAAACCCGTCACGGCTGAATATCACTTCACCAACCCACAAACTCTTTGCCTCAAAACGGAATATAAAGGCTCGTCGTTTGAAGAAGAGTTGAAACTGATTGGGCAACTGTATCGCACTCGTCAAACTATTATTTCTCGTGCGGGTGAACAACAAATGATTGGTCAGTATTTGGAAAAACGTCTGTAGAAAAGAAGGTGTAGCATCTGGTTAAAGCTTGAAATTCCGTCGAAGGTAGCTATCCAGATGCGATGCTCCTACTAATATTGGCTGGCGGATTTCCGGTGGTTGACGGCTGTAACTCCGGTTGATTCCAATATCTTGCCGTAATCAACCAGCGCATAGAGCAGCCAATGATCGCCGCAATCCATCCGATTCTGCACGGTGCATTCCAGGTAAGACAAAGCCTCGGTTAAAACCAGGCATCCGTTGGCAGCAGGTTCCGTCGCCAAATTGACAAAAGGATTTTCGCCCGGTGTTGCAGGTTTTATAAAGAAGCGGCGCAGATTTCTACCTTCTTTCAAAATATTTAGGACAAAGTGTTCGCCAGGATGGGCGAGGCAGTCTAACTCACGATCTTTGGCGATCGCCACGGTAATTGCAGGTGGGCTAAACCCGGCTTGCGACACCCATGAGGTCAGAAATCCTACGGGAATCCCACTTGATTGCGCCGTGACCACACACAAAGAACCGGTAACGCGCCCCACTGCCTGCCCCGTGCGATCGCTCATCACATCTGCGCTGGCTTGTCGGGGTGCCCGAATTTTTCGAGCGCGGTTGAGGATACGGGCAAATTCTGCCCCAGCCTTTTCGCACTGCTCTAGAGTGTCTTCTGTAGGCGCAAACTTAACCCGAATCGTTTCAAACCCCAACGGATAGCCTGCATCCTGGAGCTTGCTTTCAATCAGATCAACTGCTTCCCCACTCCAGCCGTAGGAGCCAAATACGCCCGCAACTTTTGTTTGGGTGGCAGTGGATAGCACAATTCCCAAGGCTGTCTGGATTTGGGTGGGCGGATGACCTGCCAACGTTGGAGAGCCAATGATAAAGCCATCACAGTCTTTGACGGCGGCTGTAATCTCGGCTGGATCGGCAAATTCACAGTTGATCGTTTGCACGGCAACCCCAGACTGGTTCACACCTTTGGCGATCGCGGTTGCTAGAGTTGCCGTATTGCCATAAGCCGAGGTATACAGCAGCGCCACATTTAAATCTTTCGTCTGCTGCTGTTGGCACCAGCGACGATAATCCAACGTGAGAACGCTGAGGCTGTGGCGCACAATAGATCCATGCCCCGGAGCAAACAGCTTGGCGGGAATCGTCGTCAGCTTCTCTAAAATTGCCTCAACTTGAGGTGCTTGGGCGGCATGGAGACAGTCAAAATAGTAGCGGCGATCGCCATCTAAAGTCTTCCAGTGTTCATCAAACACCGCATCATCACACACATGAGCGCCAAATAATTTGTCGGTATACAGCACACGAGTCGTGGGATCATAAGTGCAAAGTGCATCTGGGTGACGAGGTGTGGGCACAAAGCGAAACTGAAGTTCGTGCCCATTCCCTAAATCCAGCACCTCTTCATCCCGCACAATATGCACCTTCAGCGTTTGACTGCCAAACTCAATTCCTAAATCTTGGGCTTCATTATCGCGCGGCGAAGCAAGGGCGGGCTGATTGACGAACACCGATCGCAGGGTATTTGCACCCGGTTTAGAACAAACCACCGTGGCGTAAGGAGCCAGTTCTAACAAACGCTTGAGTGTGGTCAGCCGATTAGGATTGACATGGCTCAAAATAATGTAGTTCAGCCGTTGATAGTAGAGATGATGCCCTAACTCCTCCAAAAAAAGATCGGTAAAAGACTCGCCGGGTGGGTCAAGCAGCGCGATTTGTTCAGCTTGAATCAAATAGGAGTTTGCCGTAGTGCCTTTTTGGCGAGCATATTCAGTTTCAAATTTGAGCCGTTCCCAGGTGCGCGATCGCAGCACAGTGGTGCCAGCACCCATCTCAGCAACTTGAACATCACGCGGTTTGAAATCAGCCATAGGTAAGGAATAGCAGCAAAGGGATGCATATCAAAAAAAAGGAAGTGACGAGGATAGCAAACAATCTACAGATCAAAAGCTAGCCATCTAAACTAGAAAGCTCACCCGTTTCTTTCATCATAAAAGCAATGTCGGGTTGCTCAGTATGACTTTCCCCTGCACCTACCTCTCGCGAAAGACTTCTTCTTCTGGACAATCGTTTTTCTGGATCAACGCCTTCAAAAGTGGGCGGCAGCCATACCCGAATGATGAGCAACATTCCAAGCACCAGCAAAAATGCACAGGCAGAGAGAACTTGATTCCAGGGAACTTCCAACACGCCTCGCACAATAACTTCCCGCAAGACAGACACGATCGCCACTTCCACCGCAACCCCAATCGATACCCGTTGTTCTTGCAAATAAATGATCAGCAAGCGAAATAATTCCACCAAAATCAGCAGAAATAAAATATCAGCGGTCACTGCTTGAAAATCTAAGGGTGGCAGGAGCGACAAAAACATACTGCGGAGTTGCAGCACCATGACGCAAAACAAACCGATGCAGAGAGAAATAATAATTAGATCCTGAATGATTTCTAGGGCGTGTACAACACGATTAATCCAGGTAGGTTGTGCAGATGTCTGCGGGCTTGCGAGTGGTTGCATAAGCAGATTCTGAGTCCATTACGGTCATAGAATCAGAATACTCTCAAATAACTTATATATAAGTAGCTTTCCTATTGGAAAAACCTATAGTTTTGATTGATAAGCTCGACGCTGAACCCCACAGAAACTCAGCCTTACGTCGCGATCGCTCCCAGAGAGCCTCTAAGGGCACGTCATCACTAAAACGCTTTGCAGAAAGAATAAGTCATCGCCCCTCCCGGTTAAGCACTTGCTCCGCAATCAGCCGCAATGCTTCAAATCGGGATTGCAGCACCACTTTCCCTGTATAAACTGTTGCTTCATAGAAACCCGCCTCCAAGCTAAAAATGGTGATATCACACCTGCTGGGGTTAATTACCCAATATTCAACGACCCCTCTTGCCGCATACTCAGAGCGTTTGTAGCGATAATCTCGCTCCTCGTTAATTTTGCCAGGTGAAGCCACTTCAATAATCAGTTCGGGCGGTGGCATCTCGCGGGTAACGGTGCCGCGCCCATCTCCCAAAATCACCGTTAATTCTTCAGACAATACCATCAAATCCGGCAAGCGAGTTTTTGCTAGGGAGCCACTGACCTCAATCTCGGTGTCTTTATAGCACAAGCGATCTTCTGACAAAACTTCTAGTAGCTTTGCCAGCAGAAACAAAGCAATTTTTGAGTTGATTCGGTCTTCTGGCGGCATTTCAACCAGTTCTCCATCCACTAGCTCATGGCGACTATCTGTACCATCGTTGTAAGCAAGGTACTCCTCAAAGGTCATCTTTTGAGTAATGCTAGGCATAAACTAAGCCTGAAATCTTCCCATTCCGAGTCTATCAGAGGTTGGAGGTTGAGGTCTGTTTCTTGCGTTCCTGTAAAATTTAGGGTGGGTGCAGGCGCAACAGAGATAAGCTTGCAGTCAGCCTGATTTTTCGGTAGCCGCGATCGCCGCTTTCAATCTAAGACTCTGGCGCAGCACTTGCGTTTTGGTTCGGTATCATGAAGGGCAGATTGACTGTTTCTGGTGCAATGAACGAAACCATCCTCCCCATTTTTCAGAAAGCCTATTACGGGTTACCCCTTGATCTTGAATGCCCTATCTGTCATTCACACCATCTAAATTGGGTATGACTTCTTGCCATTCATTTCTCAATTCAGCAAGGTTCAATAAAAAAGCCAATAAAAAAGCCAATAAAAAAGGGAGAGGCGCTAAGCGTCTCTCCCTATCATCAGGGTGCATCTACTAAACATAGTATGCCACCTCAAGGGTGGGGGGTGTCACCCCCTATTGATGTTGTTTTTGTAAAGAAATCTCTCTTTCGTCCTTTGCATTCATGACATTTAGGCGCTTTATAGAATATGTCGAGGGCTGTAAGGTTCAGTAGGAGTGGCTTCTAGCTTAGCCGTTTAGTTTTTTGCTGACCAATTGGTTAGTCAGCTTAGGATCGGCGCGACCGCCAGTTTTTTTCATCACCTGACCGACAAAAAAGCCTAATAGCTTAGTTTTCCCTCCTCGATACTGTTCCAACTCTTTTGGATTTTCGATCAACACTTCGTTGATCGCGGTTTCCAGTGCGCCCGTGTCCGAAATTTGCCCTAACCCATCCCGTTCTACGATCGCTGTTGCAGAACCGCCTTGAGTCAGCAGTTCTTGCAAGATATTTTTGGCAGCCGCATTGCTGATGGTGCGGTCTTCAATTAGCCCAATCAATTCTGCCAAACTGTCTGGCTTCAGGGGCAAATCACCCATGCTGAGATCGGTATTATTGTTTAGATAGGCACTCAGGTCACCCATAATCCAGTTTGCCGCCAGTTTTGCGGAAGCCCCTGCCGCGATCGCTGATTCAAAGTATTCCATGGTGGCGCGGTCATTGGTCAACACGCGGGCATCATAAACCGATAAGCCCAAGTCGGTGGTATATCGCTGGCGTTTTTGGGCAGGCAATTCAGGCAGTTGCGATCGCCAGTCGGCTAATTGGGCGGCAGAGACTTCAATCGGTCCCAAATCAGGTTCTGGGAAATAGCGATAGTCGCTAGCCCCTTCCTTTTTCCGCATACTAATCGTGCGCTGAGATCCTTCTTCCCACAGGCGCGTCTCTTGCACCAGCTTTTCGCCTGCTTCAACCGCTGCAATCTGCCGCTCAATTTCATATTCGATCGCTCGCTGAATCGCACTGAAAGAGTTCATGTTTTTGATCTCTACCTTCGTGCCAAACTCTTTTTGCCCCACCGGACGCACCGAAATATTCACATCACAGCGGAGCGAACCTTCTTGCATATTGCCATCGCCAACGCCCAAATAGCGGACAATGCGGCGAATTTCTTGGGCATATTCAGCGGCTTCCTGCCCAGTGCGAATATCCGGTTCAGACACAATTTCCATCAGCGGCACTCCTGCTCGGTTATAGTCCACCAGCGAGTAGGTAGATCCCGAAAGCCTTTCGCCGCCGCCATGCACGAGTTTTCCTGCGTCTTCTTCCATGTGCAGTCGGGTCACGCCAATTCGCTTATGGGTAGCGGTTCCCGTTTCTTTGTCGTACAGTTCAATGTTCAAAAAGCCATGTTCTGCGATCGGCAGATCAAATTGGGAAATTTGGTAGTTCTTCGGCAGATCGGGGTAAAAATACTGCTTGCGATCGAACTTGCTGTAGGGTGCAATTTCACAGTTCAAAGCAAGCCCCATCTTCACCGAGGATTCCAACACCGCCTGATTCAAAACAGGCAATGTTCCGGGTAAACCCATACAAACTGGATCGATCAACGTATTGGGCGGTTCGCCAAACTTAGTGGAACTCGGCGAGAAGATTTTGGTGTTGGTGTTTAGTTGGCAGTGAGTTTCCAACCCAATCACTGCTTCATACTGCGTTTTTGCGGGAGCCGATGCGGTCATGGAAACTTTCTTGCACAACGATAGGCTTCCATTTTAGCGGCAAGCGATGGCGATCGCTTGAGGTTAGCCACCGCAGACAATGCGATTCTCATAGACAACATCTCGGCGATCGCTTTAGCGATGCTTAATTGATGAGTACAGGCAACTATTTAGGTTGCCAAGGTAGCCACTCTTCGTCCAAAGTTTGCTTTAG
>JBBSCL010000074.1:0-9729 GCA_038250345.1 Leptolyngbyales cyanobacterium | reverse complement strand
GCGGGCATTCTCCGCAGTCCCCGACCCTATGAAGCCATGAACATCGCCGGAGCCACCGGACTAACCCAGGCTCAAAAAACAACCTTGAAAACCCTAGGAGCAGTAGAAGTGGAGCCAACTTTGTCCCACCAGAATTGATCAACGACCAAGATGGAACCCGGAAATCAAAGACTTATGCCCAAAGCTGTCGGTTCGTTCTATGAACGAGAAGCAATGACCGTTAAGCATTGGTGTCTCTTTGTGCAGTTACCAGGAGATCAGACAAGGCTTGCACGGCGGCGTGATCTGCCTGGGGAGACCAAACAACCGCCTCTGTCGTTGCCAGTTGAGCCAGGAGTATGTGGTCTGAAGTGCGATCGCCGTCAGATTCTAAACTGCACCCCTCTTCCTCTGCAACTGCTAACAGCAAAAAATGGATCAACCGCAACTTGTCTTGGCGCGATAGGCGATCGACCGCAGGAATCAGTTCACTCAGAGGCATATCAGACTCCCGGTTATTCCAAATAATTCCACTGCCAGTCTAGCTTAGAAGGCAATATGGCTATCCTATGACGATGGTTTAAATCTCGCAGGCATCACAGAGACAAAAATAAGTTGCTAAGGAAAAATCCCGCGATCTCCTTTCAGCCTCATACCGCAAACATCGAGTATGAATTTGACTATCCGCAATATCCGATCGTGAGTTGATGACTTCTCAGCTTTGCCAGTAAGGAACAAGCTCCGCTCCAGTTTTAGGTGGATGTTCATTGTTGAAAATCTTAAAACCATTGCAGTCAAAGCGATCGCAGCCTCAATATGCCCAATGAATTAACGATTTAACGATTTCAATCACCCGCCGCAGGTAACCTCGAACGCTAAACCAACAACTTTTCGGCGGTCGGGTGCATTGAGGTTGTTATGTGGCTGTTGCTACTTAGAGGGGTTATCCCGCTCCCATCTAAATTTCTGAGGCATTTGTAATCACATCAAAATCAACGTTCAGCAAGCCAAAATGCTGTTGACCGCAATAGATTTTTGCGCCTTCTCCTACTCGTAGCTTTAGTTGGTTTCTAGTTCCTTTGGTTTCTCGAATCAGGTAGAGTTTTTGCTCATCTTCAGAAACTTGTTTCACGATTGCCCAATCAGGGCTGTAAGTGCCTACTGGAGTTTGTACTTTGAACCAGGGCGGAAGTTTGATAAACAATTTGATATCTTCTCGCCCATCTAAAATTTCAGCAAATTGCCGTTCTATTTCAGATTGATACTCGATCGCATCATAGATTGAGTGGTTTACCGATAACATGTTGTCAATGAAACCTGCAATCTCTCGATCTTCAAACAGACGCATTTCATACTCTTCTCCAGCAATGCGCTCATACTTGATACCATTCACCATTAACTGTTGCATGGTGAAGCGGATTGCTCGTGTTGCTAGGTCAAGAAACTGCTGAGGATTAACAAATATATCTGACAGGCGAGCGGACTTCAGGAGAATACTGGATAGAGTATCGCGGGTTAGCTCTGTTTCTCGTTGCAAGTAGCTAATTAAATCAGGAATACTAGAAATTGTAGATTCTGTTCTGCTACTGGTAACGGACAAAAGCTGTGAAGTAACACCCGTGTTCGCATAACTCAAAGCAACTTTTTCTAAACGAATTTGCGGGGCTGTAATCGCAGGCATTTGATTGATTTGCCTTGCTACATCATCAATCAATCTCTGGGTATCGTATTCAACAGAATAACGGGTTTTATGTTTAATCCGTTCCCAGAGTTCCAGAAAGTCAATGTTTTCTCTCCACTTAGGAATCAAGTTTGCTTTTTGACGATCGCGGTTATTTTTAATCCGTCCCTCAAATGTCACCCCGCAATCTTCTTCAATTTCGGTTTGCAAAGCACGAGCAAAATCGGCATAACTTTCATTGGCTACGACGGTTAAGCGATTGATGGTTGGATCAAAAACACGAATTCCAGTGGCATCTACAGGTAAACGTAAACCTCGCCCGATTGTTTGCCGTCTTTCAACTTTTGACTGAACCTCACGCAACATACAGATCTGAAAAACATTAGGATTATCCCAGCCTTCCCGTAACGCTGAATGGCTGAAGATGAAACGAAGTGGCTCTGTTGGTGATAGTAATCGCTCTTTGTCTTTCATAATCAACTCATAGGCTGAATCATCTGCTGCGGTTGCACCACTGGTATCTTTGGCGTTGCCCTGCCTATCTTGAGCAAAGTAGCCATTATGAATATCGTCAACGGCAGGTAGATTGAGAGTTTGATAACGCGGTAGTTGAGAGAGTTCTTGGTAGATTTCGATAAACCATTGACGAAGCTTGCCATCTGTAGCCGCATAATTAGCCACACGATCGATAAAAAATAACGAAAGAACTTTAAGGGGGCGATCGGGAAGTTGTCGTTTAACGGCAAGCTCTTTATCTAAATGTTCCTTAATCGTTTCTCTGATTTGAGCTTTCATCAAATCATCGCCATAATTGCCGATCGTTTCGCCAATATTCAGGCTGACTCCGTTGGTAAAGGAAATGTAACCAAAGCCTGCATCAATACAATCAACCACATAGCCTCTATAAAGTTCTCGACCACCTGATAATTCGTAGAGATCAATCCCATTTTTGCTAATAGATACACTGGTGCGAGTTGGGGAGTTTTGTTTTTGTACGTCGATCGTTAGTCTTGCTGTAATTTTTGTTTTGGTTGCTTTAATCGACTCTAAGTAAACATAGGGTTGATTAAAGCTATTCTCTTCCAGGGCAGATGTCACCGTAATTTGCTTAACGAGTTTCATGTCGTAGGCTTTTACAGGATCAAGTCTATAAAGTAAGTTATATAAGTTCTTATGAGTTGCAGAATAACGCAATGTGCAGAGTGGATTGAGACTGGCGATCGCCTCTTTTGCTTTATCCGACTCCATATTCTGCGGTTCATCCAGAATCACAATCGGGTTAGTAGCCTGGATAAATTCGATCGGGCGATGCCCAGATAACCCATCAAGTTCTTTATGAATCACGCTAATGTCTTTTTTATTGAAAGCATCAATGTTAATGACAAGAACCTGTAGTTGATTAGAGTTAGCAAACTGGCGCAAATTTGAGACTCGTTTGGAGTTATAGACCCAGTAATCAGACGGTTGATTGCCATAGAGATTTTGAAAATGTTCTTTAGTAATCTCCAGGTTTTTGAGAACACCTTCCCGAATCGGCACACTGGGAACAACGATGATAAACTTGGTAAAGCCATAGCGGGCATTCAGTTCATGAATGCTACGCAAGTAGACATAGGTTTTTCCAGTGCCCGTTTCCATTTCAATGGAAAAATTCATCCCATGTTGAAGCGGTATGTCTTCGATCGACTCTACAAGCTCAATTTCATTGCATTCTTGAACGGTTTGGATGTTTACTAACATCTCGCCCGATGATAATTCTAGCTGATTGCCAAAACCCATCTCGGTCATGGCTCCACCAAAGCCAATCCCTAAGCTAATCTCAAAGTGCCCTCCTGCTAATGGTTGACCATCAAATACATCAACGACAGCATTAATGGCATCAAGTTGATATTGCTGTTGGCTATCAAATTGAATCTTCATACTGTGCGGAATTTTATATCGTGGTCACGCATTTGTAGCTGAGTGTTTGTTTTTAGCTGATCATTGCCTCGAAACGAGGAATCTAAGCTGATGAATTGTTTGGGCTTGGGTTGATAGGTAAGAATTTGCCGAACGGTATCTTCTAAAAGCTCGTATTCCAAGCATAAAAATAGTTCTCGATCTTCAATCGCATAAATTTCTTGTCCGGCAATGGTTAGCGTCTCAATTTTTGCAGTTAACGGGAACCCAGCCTTGAGTAAAATTTCATATAGCATTCCCAGTTTGGTTGTACCCGGACGAATATTTTCCGCAAACTCCTGAAGCAACACGCTTAACTGTTCAACATTCTGCGGTGCTGTACCATCCCAAATTTTGAAGTTACTTTCAGTGAGCTTGAAGACTCTAAAGCCTCGGTCTTGCTGTGCCGAACCATTCAGATCAAGTCTGCCACTTTCTTCTTCGTTGATTTCGTTAATTACTCGTCTGATTCGTTCTTTGCCAATATCGGCTATTGTTTTGTAACCCACTTTAAAAGCATCCGAGGTTGGATCACAAAGTTCAGGTAATTGAATCATAATAAATTTACGATTACCACCATCTTCGTGGTTTTGTTCTAAGATCGCGTGAGCCGTTGTTGATGAACCAGCAAAGAAGTCAAGGACAATATCATGACTTTCAGAAGCAATATTTAGAGCCTTGGCAATTAAACCTACTGGTTTAGGATGATCAAAATAATCCCTCATGCCTAGTTCGCCCAGTTCAATCGTTCCTTGCTCGCTAATCATGGAAGTCTCATCCCATATGGACTTAACTTTAGTTGTACTTTTTCTGGACTTTTGATAAATATTCCATCCATTATCTCGTTTTTGCTTGGCAACTAAGACAGGAAAATCTCCAGAAATCCCCTCAGATTTGATTTTTTTCTGCCCCCATCGCCAACAACTATCGTCACCCTCACTATTCTTCGGAAAAACTTCCACTGAAAACTCACTTGACTGTGTAAGGGATATTTGAAAAAAACCATTACTATCAACAATTGTCGGTGAAACATATATTGGAAAATATAGATTAGGGCGATTATGCCTGCCGAATTTTGGATTTCTATTACGAAGTTCCCAAAGCTCAAAACTACCTAATTCGTCCTGATCAGGTAGTGCGTCGTTGTCTTTTGCAATTTCGGATAGCCTATAAAAATCACTTTTCGAGTAGAGCAATATATATTCATGGGTTTTAGAAATATCTTTATAAGTCTGACCTCTCTTATTAGATTGAATAATTATTTGACAAATGAAGTTTTCTTCCCCAAAAATTTCATTCATCAGCAAACGTAAATCAGATACCTCATTATCATCAATACTTGCAAAGATTACTCCATCGTCTCTTAATAAATTTCGTGCTAGAAACAGACGCGGATACATCATATTGAGCCACTTGGAATGAAACCGCCCATCGGTTTCTGTATTCGTTGTTAGCTTAATTCCCTCACCATTTTTCTGTCCCGAATAGCGCAAATAATCTTCTAACCCTTCCCGGAAGTTATCAGGATAGATAAATTCCTTCCCCGTGTTGTAGGGTGGGTCAATATAAATCATCTTGATCTGGTTGTGATAGCTCTTTTGCAGCAGCTTCAGCACTTCCAGATTCTCACCCTCAATGAAAATGTTCTCCGTTGTCTCAAAATTAACCGACTCTTCAGGCAGCGGGTTCAGCGTTCCCACACTTTGGGCTTGCAGATTCCGAATTGCCTCACTCTTGCCTGCCCAAGACAATCCGTAGCGTTCCCGTCCCTCATCAATGGATTCCCCCAACGCCTGCTTCAGCCGCTCAAAATCGACTTTGCCCTCAGCAAAAAACCCTGGAAAGAGTTCCCGCAGGGCTGCAAGTTTATCTGCCAGCACATCTTGAGAGGTTAACGGTAGCCTGTCTTCAGTCATCGCCTTAGAGCAATCGCTTTCTAAAGTTTGCAGTATACTTCGGTTCTCTCCCAATAATGCGACTAAAAACCCTAGAAAAGAACGGACGTACTAAAACCTTTACGAAATTTCAAGGGTTCGGCTCTCCTGTTAGGCAATTCCAGTTCGGCAACCAAAATTTCAAGCTGTCAAATTGTCAAGTGTAAGCTTGGAGCGATCTCGCTTTATTGAGATAAGCTTCCGGTCACGCCCCAACAAGTAATCTCAAGCCACATAGCGATCGAGTTGAACCGCACCAGATCGACTACCGCTACTGTTAACTTCAGTTGCAGTGCGGTTAACCTCTCCAACCATATTCCGCGTGTCGGTTCCAACGAGCTTGTTTTACGAGAACTGGCGATTGATTTAGTGTTCCCAACAGGTAACATTTATATCCAGTTCCGTGAAACGCTATTATTAGCGAGAAAGTTTCCGCATATTATCCTAAGTTAGGTGTACGGGCGGACAACTTCTGTATACCACCCCAAATCGGATGGATCGGCGGAAATTTTCCGTATAGTTTACCGACGGAGGTGGATCGATGGAGAACTTCTGGATGTCTTCAGATAATGGCGGCGCAGGTTTATTCGCTCGATAAGGCTTTGCCTGAATTATGCGGTGAGGATTTGGGTGACGGTGAGCTGGAGCGATGGAAAAGTGGTGGATTGAGCGATCGCATCTCCGACAAATTCTTGCCCTTCATATAAATCGTCGATCAGGGTGAAGATTGTCACTTTGGCAGCTAGCGGATCGACGACCCAATATTCCGGGATTTCTCGCAGGTTGTATTCCACTGATTTAGCGCGGTAGTCGGTGGTTTTGGTCGATTCACTGACGACTTCCACCACTAACAGCGGCGAGGGTTCATTCACTTCGATTACCGCTTCCCGGCTGCGGAGATCCTGCCATTGCTCATCCCCAATTACCACCACATTGGGGATGCGTGAGGTATCCCACCGTCCACCGCGAGGCGATCGCACTCCTACCAGCATTTGTTTCGCCGTCCAATTCACTGCCAAACGGTTAATTTCAGCTTGAAAGACATCTTTGAGAAATTCAGCGATCGCTCCGTGTAGTCCTGATCCAATGCTCATGGGAATTAATTTTCCATTGACCAGTTCATAGCGCGTGTCGGTGCCGTCGTCATACGCTAGATATTCTTCAAAGGTGAGTTTTTGGGCGATCGGGGGGGTGGCAGTCATGGGCTTCGCCTAAAAAAATGACTGATTTTATCTGTTCTATCACGCCATTCTTTTCGCCATTGATTCTTACTTTTTGTTAAAGTCATCCCAGTGCCTTATTCCTTCATCCTCACGCCGGAGACTTTTCATGCTGCGCCTGGAACATATTTCTAAGATTTACCCCACGGGTGAAGTTTTAAAAGACATTAATTGGGAAGTGAAAGGGGGCGATCGCATCGGGCTAGTCGGTGTGAATGGGGCTGGCAAATCCACCCAGCTAAAGATCATTGCGGGTGAAATTGAACCGACTAGCGGTGAGGTGATTCGCCCAAATAGCCTGCGAATTGCCTACCTTAACCAAGAATTTGACGTAGACCCAACGCGCACTGTCCGCGAAGAACTCTGGCAGGCGTTCAAACAAGCGAACGATGTGCATGAAGCGCTGAGCGAGGTGCATCGGCAAATGGAAACCGCCGACCCAGAGCAGCTAGACACACTGCTCCACGAAATGGATCGGTTTCAGCGCCAGTTTGAAGGGCTGGATGGCTATGGGCTAGAGGCACGGATTGAGAAGCTGATGCCGGAGGTGGGTTTTGAGGCGGAAGATGGCGATCGCTTGGTAAGTGCCTTTAGCGGTGGCTGGCAAATGCGGATGGGCTTGGGCAAGATTTTGCTGCAACAGCCCGATTTGCTGCTGTTGGATGAACCGACAAACCATTTAGATTTGGAAACAATCGAATGGCTGGAAAATTACCTGCGCGGCATCAACACGCCGATGGTGATCGTTTCTCATGACCGAGAGTTTCTCGATCGCCTCTGCACCCAAATTGTGGAAACCGAGCGCGGCGTTTCCACCACCTACTTGGGTAACTATTCTGCCTACTTGCTTCAAAAAGAAGAAGCTAAATTATCCCAACTTGCCGCCTACGAAGGGCAGCAAAAAGAACTGGAAAAACAGCAGGCATTTGTCGATCGCTTCCGTGCCAGCGCCACCCGCAGCACTCAGGCAAAGAGCCGCGAGAAACAACTGGACAAAATTGAGCGAATTGAAGCACCCGATGCGGGAGTTAGGACGCTGAAATTTCGCTTTCCACCCGCACCCCGTAGCGGTCGAGAGGTGGTGGTGATCAAAGACATGACCCACAGCTACGGCGACAAGATCTTGTTTTTGGGTGCTGATTTGCTAATCGAACGGGGCGATCGCATTGCCATCCTGGGACCGAACGGCGCAGGCAAATCGACCCTGCTGCATCTGCTCATGGGCATGGAAAAACCCACCGACGGCACCATCGAATTTGGGCAGCACAGCGTTATTCCTGGCTACTTTGAACAAAACCAGGCAGAAGCCCTGGATTTGAATAAAACCGTGATTCAAACCATTCACGATGAAGTGCCCGACTGGACAAATGAAGAAGTGCGGACACTGCTCGGCAGCTTTTTATTCACAGGCTCAACCGTGTTTAAAAAGGTGGAAGCCCTTAGCGGCGGCGAAAAAGCCCGATTAGCCCTGGCAAAAATGCTGCTGCAACCTGTGAATCTGCTGATTCTGGATGAGCCAACGAATCACCTGGATATTCCCGCTAAGGAAATGCTGGAAACATCTTTGCAAGACTACGACGGCACTGCCATCCTCGTCTCCCACGATCGCTATTTCATCTCCCAAGTCGCCAACAAAATCGTTGATATTCACGAAGGACAACTGCGCCTATTTCGCGGCGATTATCACTACTACCTGGATAAAGTGGCAGCGGAAAAAGAGCAGGAAAAACTAGAAGCGATCGAAGCCGAAAAAGCGGCTAAAGCTGATGCTAAACGCAATAAGCAGAAGGAGAAATCTAAAAAGACCGCGAAAACATAACAGAGGAGTGTGAGGTATGTGATCGCCCCATCGGATGCAGTGGGCGATCGCCCCACTTACTGGCTCGTAAGTCAAGACTGAAAGTAACGGTTGTAGTCAGCGGCTGAAAACAAACTTAGAAACTCAATCAACGGCTTCTTTTTAGTCTGTCACACCAGAATTGTTAGACGGTAGACGCACAAAATTATAGTTAAGCAGGATTACGTGAGGTGAAATCCTTTAGCCAATTTATAAACTGCGTGACTCGCTGAATTGAATAATCATTGTATTTACCATGGGCAGCACTATTGCGCAGATCTAGCCAAGCAGTTACCTGTTTTTGATCAAATAATGAGTACCCAGCTTTACCAAGATCCTGATTTAATTGCGAAGCTTTTTTTGGGCGTACATTACCATCAGTTGTTGTAGAAAATATGTCAATATTATTTTTGTGGCTCAGTTGTTTCAGATGAGCTTCTAAAGTACTTCCAGCAATTACAGCGGCAGCATCCTTAAAACCTTCGTCACATAAATATTCAGCCATATCAAGGAAGTTTTGAAATATTTCTCCACGTACAAGCTCAGAGAAAGAAATTAAGAAGCCACTACGAATATCATCGCGAAGAGCTTCCACAATCCCAATAAGCAACTCTGCTTTGTATGTGGGGTGCCATTCCTCATTTAGAATTTCCTCACTTTGCTTCGTGTAGTGAGATTCTTTACCACTGATCTTTTCAATCGCTGATCTTGAGCGCGTCAGCACATTGTATGCAACTCGATCAGGAATTCTAAAATCAGTATCTTGATGACATGTGTCATGCGTTTGAATAATTGAATCTAGATGGTCAATATACTGACTGGTCAAGTTACTATTCATTCATGCGAATGTCCTTAGTAGTAATATATCTGGCGTTGAAGGATCATATCGTACTAATTTCAGAACCAGTATTCTCTTATCTTTTCAACCGTTTGGCTTGAGGCAAATTTTGATGATTAACCTCAAGATAGTAGGAAGGCGTGCTTTTAAGATTCGTTGCAAATTTAATTGGCGTTCCTAGAAAAAAGCGCCATTTTATAAGCCAGGATTATCACATCTCCATAAAAAAGCGATCGCTGCTTGAGTTTCCTCTTGCAGCGATCGCTTTTTTAAACAGTTATGTCGTTAGAGATAGAAGGTTG
>JBBSCL010000073.1:0-9733 GCA_038250345.1 Leptolyngbyales cyanobacterium | reverse complement strand
TTGCTGATGCAAGGAGCGCCTTCTTCTGTGGCGATCGGCTTTTTGCTAGGCGCTCCAACCGTTAACCCTGTTGTGTTTTGGGCAACCTGGACGGCATTTCGCGATCAGCCAGAAATTGTGTTTTTGCGACTTGGCTGTTCATTGGCGATCGCAACTCTAATTGGTTGGGTGTTTAGTTCCCAGCGAGATTTGCGCCCACTGTTGCAGCCTGCGGTTGCGTTGGCAATGCCGATCAAAAGCCGGGAACCGAGGGGCACAAAAAGTATAAAAGCTGAATCGACTCCATCGCTGTTGCAGTCGGGAACCTACTTTTTAGGACAATCGGATCAGCCGATTGATTTAGTTGAATTGCAGCAGATGACAGCGGCGGCGATCGCCGATAAGCCCCTGTCTTATAAGCTGAACCTAATGCTGGATGCCATGATCCAAGAGACGCGTGAATTGGGTGGTGTGCTGATTTTGGGAAGCGCGATCGCGGCGACAGTCCAAGTTTTCATTCCGAGAGAGGCGGTTCTAGCTTTAGGGCAAGGTCCGGTCAGTTCCATTGTTGCCATGATGTTGTTAGCGGCGATCGTGTCTATCTGCTCTACCGTGGATGCGTTTTTTGCTTTGTCTTTTTCCGCTACCTTTACCACTGGTTCACTCCTAGCCTTCTTGGTCTTTGGTCCCATGATTGACCTGAAAGGCATTGGCTTAATGCTAGCCATCTTCAAACCCAGAGCTGTTTTTCACCTATTTGCGCTGGCTGGTTCACTCACCTTTTTATTCGCGTTGTTCATCAATTTGTACGTCAGTTAAAACAAATTTCTTCTTATGCGCTTTCGTTCTTTTACTCCCTGGCTTGATGTGTTGGCGATCGCGGCATGGGGTGTGCTGCTTTCAAAATATTGGCTAACGGGCAAGCTTTTTTTGCTGATTCACCCTAATTACATGGGTTTGACGGTGGCAACTGCGGCAGCCTTTCTGTTTTTGGCGGGCTGGCGGGCGATCGCGCTACTCAAACCACGATCGCGTCGCGCACCTTCAACCGCTGCGGAACAGCACATCACGCTACTGCCCAATGGCTGGAGTTCGACTTTGCTGCTGGGAGCCGCCCTGTTGGGACTGTTGATTCAGCCACGGGCATTTGCAAGCCAAACGGCAATTCATCGAGGCGCGATCGATGCTCCAGTCACCTTAACGCGCGTTAAACCTCAAGCGTTTCGTGCCGCTTCAAATACCGAAGATAAGTCCATCATTGACTGGATCAGAACGCTAACGGTCTATCCCGAACCCGATGCGTACGTGGGTCAAAAAGCAAAAGTTCAAGGCTTCGTCATCCATCCGCCCAACTTACCCAACCAATATCTGTTAATCTCTCGCTTTATCATTACCTGCTGTGCCGCAGATGTGTATCCGGTTGGGTTGCCTGTGAAACTGCCCAAAAACCGCGATGCTTACAAGCCAGATAGCTGGCTCGAAATTGCCGGAGAAATGACAACAGAAACCTTGGCAGGCAAACGCCAGCTTACCCTGGTTGCTAAATCAATTAAATTTATTGACGAACCTAAAAACCCTTATGATTTTTAAGCAACTTCGATCCTCTTTCTATGGAGGTATTGAGCATTGAGCATAGTCGAAATGATTTTTATAAATAGTTGCATCTGCCTACTTACTCGCTCTTAAATTGTTGAATGGCTTCAACCAAGTGAATAATCTCCGATTCCAGAGTAAAGTAGTGGACACAAGCACGCACACAGTTAGGATTGAGAATAGTCCGCAGCATAATTGTACGGGCTTCCAGAAACCGAACAAGCTGGGTATGAGATTTGCCCGGTAGCTGAAAAGCAACTAAACCTGCCTGCGGGGGACTGTTTTGCAAGCAGGCGACTCCTGGCGTTTCGGTTAGTTTTTGCCAAAGCGATTGACTTAAAGCCCGAATGCGCTGATAGCGATCGTATGCGGTGCCAAATTGATGATGCAGTGCGATCGCTTCCCTCAATCCTGCAAACAGTGGATACGCTGAGGTTGCCATTTCATAGCGTCGTCCATCGGGTTTCCATCCCGTAGGCATTCCAACAGAGTCATTGGTAATACCGCGCCACCCAATAAACGTTGGGTGCAGGTTTTGCATCGCTTCCGGGCTGATATATAACCCGCCTAATCCTTCCGGTCCACACCACCACTTATGTCCGGTGAAGGCATAAAAATCGACTTGTGTGTCTGGCAACTTCAAGGGCAACACGCCGACTGATTGGGCTGCATCTACCAAAACACGCACTGGGCGGGAGATGGAATAGCTATGGCAAGCCGCAACAATCTCCGCTAGGGGTAACACTTGCCCAGTATTCCAAAGAATATGGCTAATCACTACTAGGCGAGTGCTGGGGCGCAAATGGCTAGCAATCACCGCTACTGGATCGCCCTGATTTAAAGTTGCCTCCAATGGACAGGTGGTCACCTCCACGCCAAAGCGACGGGCGATCTCTTGGGTCGCGGCAATAATGCCGGGATGTTCACAATCGGACAAAAGTAGGTGATCGCCGACTCGCCAATCAATCCCCCACAAGGCAATATTGCATCCCGCAGAAACATTTTCGGTGAGGGTTATGGTCGCTGGAGAAGCCCCTAATTCTTGGGCGATCGCCCGTCGGGTCGCCTCTCCTTCATGGATTACCCAAGCGTTGGCACTATTGGAAAAAGGTCCGATCGCTTGGATCTTTTGATAAGAGTGGACAATTGACTCCAGCGCAATTTGCGGCATTGTCCCCTGCCCACCGTAGTTAAAATAGGATTTATTGTGAAGGGCTGGAAGTCCTTGTCGAACGGCTTCAATCGATAGCGAAGAATTGGAAATGCCCGTCATAAAATGCTGCTACTGGGGAAGAGCTACTGCTTATTCATGGTACAGGCAGGCAGGGAAGAGAACTGAAAGAGTCGGGAAAAATCATAAGATTTTTTAGCACTCTCCGTCTTAGAGTGCTAAATTCAACTTAAAGAACTGTAAAGGTGATTATGGTAAAAATCGTTGTCTTTAATGAAGAATCTCGTCAGGCATTGGAGCGCGGCGTGAATGCCCTAGCAGATGCGGTGCGCGTCACTCTAGGTCCCAAAGGGCGTAATGTGCTGCTAGAGAAAAAGTATGGCGCACCTCAGATTGTGAATGATGGGATCACGATCGCCAAAGAAATCGAACTAGAAAATCCGCTGGAAAATACGGGTGCCCGGTTGCTTCAAGAAGTGGCTTCTAAAACAAAAGATCTGGCAGGCGATGGCACCACGACCGCGACTGTGTTGGCACAGGCGATGATCCACGAAGGCTTGAAAAACGTTGCCGCTGGCACCAATCCGGTGGCGCTCCGACGCGGCATTGAAAAAGCAGTTGCCAAACTATTGGAAGAGATTAAAGCGATCGCCCGACCTGTAGAAGGCAAGGAAATCGCCCAAGTTGCCACGGTGTCTTCGGGGAATGATGAAGAAGTGGGAGCCATGATTGCCGCTGCTATGGAAAAAGTCGGCAGAGATGGTGTGATCACCGTCGAAGAATCTAAATCTCTGGCAACCGAGATGGAAATTGTGGAAGGGATGCAGATCGATCGCGGCTACCTTTCTCCCTATTTCGTCACCGATTCAGAACGCATGATCGTTGAATATGAGAACATGCTGATTTTGCTGGTCGATAAAAAAATTAGCTCCGTGCAAGAACTGGTGCCTGTATTAGAGAAAGTGGCGCACGCGGGTCAGCCCTTACTAATCATTGCCGAAGATATTGAAGGTGAAGCCCTTGCTACATTAGTAGTCAACCGTTTGCGCGGCGTGCTGTCGATCGCGGCGATTAAGGCACCAGGGTTTGGCGATCGCCGCAAAGCCATGCTGCAAGATATTGCCGTACTCACAGGCGGTCAGTTGATTTCCGAAGAAATTGGCTTAAACCTCGACACCGCCACGCTCGAAATGTTGGGTACAGCCCGCAAAATCACCATCACCAAAGACACCACCACCATCGTGTCGGATGTCACAAACTCGGCTGATATTGACAAGCGCGTCGCTCAACTGCGTCAAGAACTGGAGCGGACTGACTCAGACTATGACAAAGAAAAGACCCAAGAGCGCATCGCCAAGCTATCCGGTGGCGTTGCCATCATCAAAGTGGGTGCCGCGACCGAAACCGAACTTAAAGATCGCAAACTCCGAATTGAAGATGCTCTCAATGCCACTAAAGCAGCGGTTGAGGAAGGAATCGTTCCGGGTGGTGGCGTGACCTTGATTCACCTCGCTTCTAAGATCAATGAGATTAAGAGCAGTTTGACCCCAGAAGAGCAAATCGGTGCGGATATTGTCAGCAAAGCGCTAGAAGCTCCTTTACGTCAAATTGCCGACAACTCTGGAGTAGAAGGCTCTGTGATTGTTGAGAAAGTTCGTGAAATGACCTTTCCGATGGGATACAACGCCCTGACGAACACCTTTGAAGATATGATTGCGGCTGGAATTGTAGATCCGGCAAAAGTGGTGCGATCGGCGTTGCAAGATGCAGGCTCGATCGCGGGTATGGTGATCACCACTGAAGCGCTAATTGTCGAAAAACCAGAGAAGAAATCTGCTGGCGGCGGCGCTCCCGATGGCGGCATGGGCGGTATGGGTGGCATGGGCGGTATGGGTGGCATGGGCGGCATGGGTGGCATGGGCGGCATGGGCATGATGTAATTCTGCATAGTCCGCAATCTGCATCGTTCATAACAAGAAACCCCAGGCATGTCTGGGGTTTCTTGTTGAGGTCTTGTTATGCGGCTCAGGCTTGGGTGAGGGCAGCGACTTGAAATCTTCTGATCGTTATCAAGGGATGCATCTTATATCGATCGCTTCAAAATGCTTGTGGTTCCGTGTTTATCAATCGCTGATTGGGTCTAAGAAACGAGCCATCAGCTATCCTGATAGGAAGCTCTTTGCCTGGGCAGCCCTTTATGTCTGCTGTAGATTTACAATCTGTGATTTCTGGAACCCCAGCCAGTCGAGTTGAAGCCTTGCGGCAATTATTGGGCTATCCCGTCAAACAGCTTGACCCGCAAGGTTCCCGGTTTTGGTTTCTGCGACCCGGAGCGGATGAAGGGAGACAAATTTACTGGAGTACCCAAAGTTGTCTGGGAGTTCTATATCGGAGGCTATCAAGTCTGTCATAAGTGGCTGAAAGACCGCAAAGGGCGCACTCCCACCTCGGAAGACATTGCCCACTATCAACGCATCGTTATAGCGCTACAGGAAACCATTTGCCTGATGCAGCAAATTGACGAAGCCATTCCTGGATTCCCGATCGAGTGAGGGAAAATATGGCTAAGCAGTACAAAATTTATCTGGATGTTTGTTGCCTCAACCGCCCGTTTGATGATTGGGGACAGCCTCGGATTCGCTTAGAAGCTGAAGCAGTGATTGCCATCCTCGATCGCTGTCAAATAGGTGATTGGCTCATGGTTACTAGCACAGCACTCGTATCCGAAATTTCACAAACTCCTGAAACGATCAGAAAGCAACAGGTTATTGACTTCTTAGCCGCCGCTAAAATTGAGACGAAGGTCACGCTAGAAACCATCAAGCGGGTAGGTGATCTACAGGAATTAGGGTTCAAATCTTTTGATGCCTTGCATATTGCCTGTGCCGAAGCTGCCAAAGTTGATGCCTTGATCACAACAGACGATCGATTGCTGCGTAAAGCAACTACCCATGCTGACCGATTAGACGTGCGAGTGCAGAATCCTCTCACCTGGATTATGGAAACTAATACTCAATTAGAAGGAGAAAGCGAATGATGACCCCAGTTGAATTAAACCGAAAAGGGTTCAAGGCACTTGTTGATGCGCTTGGTTACGCCGATGCCATCCGCTTCATCCGGCAGTTTGATCATGGCAGTGGTGACTACACCAAAGAACGCCACCAGTGGCTCGATAAGCTGACTCTTGAAGATATTTGGGCAGATATTCGACAACGGCAAAGTTTATCTAATCAGAACTCTGATGCAGCAGATTGATGAAGCGATTCCTGGATTTCCGATCGAGTAACGAGAATTTTATGATGAAGTTACCCAATGGCAATCAAGCTCAACTCGGCGATAAACTCGATCGCTATATTCTCAACCCACAGCATCCTAAAGGAAAAGATAAAGCAACATTGTTCAAAAATCGATTAGGAATCACATTAGAGAATAAGGAAATTTTAGAAAACATACTCTTGGACGTTGCGGTTAATCATGAGGCAATTATTTACAAACAAGATAAATACGGAATTCAGTACGATATTAAATTTTCGATGACGACTGAGTTTGGGAAATCATTAGTTATATCGTGCTGGATTATTCGCACTGGCGAAGACTTTCCCAGATTGACAACTGCTTACCCTATCAACAAATAAGGAGATCAAAAATGACATTCAAAGAATATGACATTATTGCCCTAAAATCTGACATCCAAGCTATTCACAAAGAGAATCATCAACCTATTTTGCTCCAACCCGGACAAGTCGGAACCGTGATCATGAATTTTAATGATGAAGCCTACCTCATTGACTTTTCAGATGCCAACGGCATGACCTATGCAACGGAGACCATTCCTAACAGTCAGCTAATGCTACTTCACTATGAGCCTGCATCAGTTGCCGCTTAACTTGAGAAATACCTCTGGCTTCAGCATGAAACAGTCCAAGTTTCCGATCGAGTAACCCGAACAGAGAGGATGTGTGCAATGCCCAGATCAGCCATTATTCAACCCGATCAGTCCTACACCTTTGCCGACTACTTCAAACTCAACTTTGCCCCGCAAGATATCCTGGCGCACTTCAACGTTTCCCTCCAACGGCGTTCCTTAAACCTGCCCCGCTATTCTGGCACCCTCGATCGCCTCCTCGATCTCAAAGCTCGAATTGAAGAAAGCTTGCCTCGTCTTAGCCTGACCAGTGAAATGGCACGACGAGAATTCCTGATTGCCCCAGTGCTGACAGATTTGTTGCATTACACTCAAGCCACCCTCAACGTTGAATATCCCGTTGCCGTCAGCAACCAACTCAAAGGTTCTCTAGACTACCTGCTGCAAAATCAGCAAACGTTTCTCGTAATTGAAGCCAAAAACGAAGACCTAGAACGAGGCTTTGTGCAACTCGCGATCGAGCTGATTGCCCTTGATCAGTGGATCGAGTCAGAGCAACCCATCCTGCAAGGGGCGATTTCAACTGGAAATATCTGGCAGTTTGGGCAGTTCGATCGCCAAACTCGTGCAGTCACCCAAGACCTTGATCTTTATCGTGTTCCTGCTGACTTAGACGATCTGTTGCGGATTTTAGTCAAAATTCTGGAACCCTAACTCCTATGCTTGAAGCCGTCATCCAAGACCTGATTCGTCAACAGCGCCCTTACTACCTGCCTCAAGGAAGTTCTGTCAAAGGTGTCGGTGGTCAATATTGGCTCGTTTTCCGGCATCGAGACGCAGACAAAGGCGGCAATTTCCTTAAAAGCCTTGTTTCCCTATTAGGTTTCAAAGACAAAGCCGTCCCCCACAAAGTTTTTCGGATTGATCCCAGCACCGCCGAAATCTACTGAGCGTAGTTAAAATCTCGATTAGAAGACCGTGACGGATCAAATCCTTCATTGCGGACTCGGCGACGCAAATCACCCGGATCAGCAGAAGCTTTCACCGCTTCATCAGGACTGATTTTGCCAAGCAGTACCAAATCGCACAGCACTTGGTTCATGATCTGCATCCCATCGTTGGCACCTGTTTCCATCAACTGAAACGCTTCTGCGTCATTGCCCTTCACCAGAAAATCCTGCATGGCAGCAGTATTAACTAGAATTTCGTGGGCTGCTGTTCGCCGTCCGTCGGTGGTTGGGATTAGCATTTGAGCAACGATCGACACCAGCGATTCGGTAATTTGAATCCGCATTGTGGTTTGCTCATCTGGATTGTAAATATTTAACAGCCGATTTAGGGTATTAATTGCACTGCGGGTATGCAGAGTTCCCAAGACCAAGTGCCCCGTTTGAGCCGCTTTCAGAGCAGTATCCACGGTGACGCGATCGCGCATTTCCCCAATCAAAATCACATCCGGGTCTTCCCGCAACACTGCCCGTAAACCATTTTGAAACTCCAGCGTGTGCAATCCCACTTCTCGCTGACTAATCAGGCATTTCTGAGACGCATGAACATACTCAATCGGGTCTTCAATTGTCACAATATGGCGGCTCGTCGTTTCATTCATATGACGGAGCATCGCAGCCAGCGTCGTCGATTTTCCTGAACCCGTGGGTCCGGTAACTAAAATTAACCCTTGAGATTGAGTCGATAAATACTTGAGAACTTCTGGCAACCCCAAGCCGTCGATTGAGGGCACATCTAGAGAGATCAGCCGCAAGACGATCGCGCCACCCGTCAACGAATCAAAGCAGTTGACTCGGCAACGCACCAATCCTGGATAGAAAATTGCTGAATCTAGCTCTTTCGTTTGAGCAAAAAGTTCGCGCTGATGTGGATTTAAAACCTCAGATAAGTACTGCTCAAATAGTTGGGGCGTGACCTTCACCTGATCTCGCAGCAACACCATTTGTCCTTGGATGCGAAACCGGGGCGGCTCACCTACCCGAATATGAATATCCGATGCCTGACGCGCATGGGCATCTCGAACCATCTGCTCAATCGAAGTTGTTGCCTTAATCGTGGCAGAAGCAGCAGGCGGCGGCACAGGAGATGAACTCTCGTTAAATCGAGGGGTCATGGAACTGGTCATGGGTATCTCCCTTGTTGATTCACTCGTCAGGTAAAGTGATGAAGCTGTGGCAGTCAGTTTAATGTAAGCCAGCCTACGGCAAATACACCGAAAGGGCTGAAGCACGCAAAATAACTAAAAATATGAAGATTTCAAATTGAGATAATCTCTATTGTATCGACTATCTCAATTGCAGTTCGACTTGTTGGCGTATGTCAATAGAAAGATTATTTAAGTGCAGTTAACTGATTCAGCAATATTCCGAAATCGCTGATATGTAGTAGCGTGTGAGAAATACAGCACTGATGAAACTGTATGACGTAAATACATCCCCAAAGTTATTGTGAAGCGTAGCACTATCTGGTCAACCATGCGATCGCCCAAAAAGATTTTAGAGTGGCTAGAAACTCATTGGGTCACTCCTGCTTACAGCGGCGGTTTATTAGGTGGGCTATCCATCTTTTTCTTTGTGGCTGCAACCAACACGCTCTCAGGCTGGCTATATGTCATGAGCGGTGTGGGACTGGCTCTGTTGGCGATCGCTGCCATCTTGCCCGAACGCACCCTGCGCCAAGTATCCGTACGTCGAGCGCCCATTCATCCCGTCAGCGCGGGTGACCAGATCACCGTGGAATTGATCGTAGAAAACCAGAGTAGCCAACTTAAAATGCTGCTACAAGTGGAAGATTTGCTGCCTGAAGCACTCGGCAAACCCATTATTCACTCAATTGAAGAAATTGCGCCCAATCGTCCCCATCATTGGATTTACTCTCAATTAGTTGAGAAACGCGGCATTTATCGCTGGCAAACCGTTCATCTTCGCACCGCCGCACCTTTAGGTCTATTTTGGTGTCGTCGTCCCCGCATTGCTAAAGCGATCGCGATCGTCTACCCAACGGTGTTCCCCCTGACGCATTGCCCACTGATCGACGAAATGGGGCGCGATCAAAGTTTGCTGCTGAACAGCGATCGCCGTGCCCAAACTGCCTCCGAAGGACTCACCCGCTCTCTG
>JBBSCL010000072.1:0-9769 GCA_038250345.1 Leptolyngbyales cyanobacterium | reverse complement strand
CCTTTGAGTTGAGTTGGGAGGTCTTAAACGAGTCGGCGCGCCAATTAGCGGCATTATTGAGTCTGTTTGCGCTGGCGGAGATTCCTTGGACGCTGGTTGAGGCATGTTTGCCGGAAGTGGATGCAGAAGAGTTGCAACGCCTGCGGAATAACGAGTTGATAGGGCTACATCTGCTGGAACGAACCGGACAAGGGATGTATCAACTGCATCAACTGCTGCGAGAATTTTTTGCGGCAAAGCGGGAACAACGGGCAGAGGCAGACGTGATCAAACAAACACTTTGTCGAGTCATGGCAGCAGTGGCAGATCAAATGCCAATAAACCCAACCCGTTCCCAAATTGAGCAATTTACAGCCGTCATTCCCCATCTCAAAGAAGCAACCACTACCCTACAGCCCTGGCTCACCGATGTCGATGTGATTAAGCCGTCTACTCGCATTGCCCAGTTCTATGAAGGACAGGCAGACTACCGCCAAGCACTGCTCTGGTATCAGCACTGTCGAGAAACGTCTGAAGATCGGTTAGGGGCAGACCACCCCGATACCGCCACCAGTCTGAATAATTTGGCAGAGTTGTACCGCTCCCAAGGACGCTATGGGGAGGCAGAACCGTTGTTGCAGCGATCGCTCCAGATTGACCAACAGGTTTACGGTGAAGATCATCCCGATACCGCCACCAGTCTGAATAATTTGGCATTGTTGTACAAGTCCCAAGGACGCTATGGCGAGGCAGAACCGTTGTATCAGCGATCGCTCCAGATTCGTGAGCAGCAGTTAGGGGCAGACCATCCCGATACCGCTACCAGTCTGAATAATTTGGCATTGTTGTACGATTCCCAAGGACGCTATGGGGAGGCAGAACCGTTGTATCTGCGAACTTTAGCCATATTGTTTAATTCTTTGGGTCAAGACCATCCCAATAGCCAAACAGTCTGGAAAAATTTCATAGCCTTGCTGACTCAAGTGATGCAGTCGGGGCAAACGGCGCAGCTATCGCAGCACCCGCTGACGCAAGACCTGCTGCGGCAGATGCAGGAGCAGTGATGGGATGAGCGGTCTACTGTAATTGATTACAATCAGGAGCATGAAATTACCGAATGGCGATCGCGCGATCGTTCCGCTAGAAAAATTGATCGGCTATTGCCTGAACCTCGATCACCCAAAAGGGAAGCACAAAGCCAAGGTCTTCAAATCTGTTTTAGGGATCACTACCGAAAATGTTGAGCAACTTTACGAACTGGTTCAGCAGGCAGCCGTTGAGGGTGAAGTGGTTCAGCAAACCGTAACTTCTTTTGGCAAGGAGTTCAAGCTAGACTGGGCAATACCAGAAACTGAAAACGTACAGCTTCGTACCCTTTGGATAATTGAATCGGAATCAGATGTGCCTCGGCTAATTTCGGCTTTTATCAAATAATGAGTCACCCCAAACTACTAGACACCGTTGCTATCTTAAAAGACTTGCCAAATGAGCGATTGACGTTGGTAGAGTCAGCGCTTGCGGCTGTAGACCATTTGCCGAGTGGCTTAGTTGGAACCATTGTCCACATCTATGAGCGAGACAACGACGAATATTACCTGGTAGAGTTTGCAGACGCTCAAGGTCGTGAGTATGCGATGGCAATTCTGCTAGGCAATGAAGTGTTAACCCTTCACTATGAGTTAGCTGCCGCATCACAGTTGACCCATTAATGTAGAATTTCCTGATGTCCTTGACGTAAGTGATTCAGGCGGCAGGGCAAACTGCTCAGCGATCGCAGCATCCGCTGACGCAAGACCTGGTGCGGCAGATGCAGGAGGAGTGATGGGATGAGCGATCTACTGTAATTGATTACAATCAGGAGCATGAAATTACCGAAGGGCGATCGCGGAAGAAATGGAAATAGGCGACGGAGTGATAGGGTGATTGCAGCAATGAAGGAGCAGGCGCAATGATGGATGGGAGTTTGCAGGAGTTGTTGACGATCGCCCGTGCGGTGGGTTGGGGCGCGGGGGAGATTTTGCTGGCGACTCAACAATCAGACCTGGAAGTGCAGGATTTGGCAGATGGACCCGTCACCATTGCCGATGCTGCTGCAAATGACTATATCTTGAAGACTCTCCACGCGAACTTAGGCACCGAGGATTTTGGTTACTTAACGGAAGAGACCTATAAGCTTCAGCCTGCGAGCGATCGCCTAGAAAAATCGTTCGTCTGGATCATTGACCCGCTCGATGGCACCAAAGAATATATTCAAAAAACCGGAGAATTTGCGGTACACATTGCGCTGGTGCATGATCATCGCCCAGTGGTGGCGGTGGTGGCTTGCCCCGCAGTCGGTCGGCTTTACTTTGCGGCGCTCGGCAGCGGCACCTTTGTAGAACAAAAAGATGGCACGATCGCCCCGGTGCAAGTCTCTCAGCGCGACCAATTCGAGCAGATGATCGTGGTAACGAGCCGCAGCCATCGCAGCGATCGGTTTAACCAACTGATGCAGCAGTTCCCCTGCCAAACGCAGAAATCCGTAGGCAGCTTGGGCGGCAAAATCGCCGCGATCGTCGATCAACACGCCGATGTCTATCTTTCTCTTTCTGGTTCCTCTGCCCCTAAAGATTGGGATCTCGCCGCCCCAGAACTGATTTTGACTGAAGCAGGCGGCAAATTTACGCACTTTGACGGCACACCCCTTTTGTATAACCGCGAAGATGTCACCCAATGGGGCGGCTTACTTGCCAGCAATGGCACCTGTCACGACACCCTTTGCACGGAAGCAACGCGCATTTTGACCGCGATCGATGGCTAGGCGATTTTCTGGCTTGCCTCACTCTTAACCTTGACACTGATAAAGCTGGTAAGGTACGCCAAGACGGTGATAGTGGGCTGGATCGATGGTGCAAGATTGTGGAATGCCTGCGCGATCGCGGATGAAAAGCTGTTGCGGATAGTCAGTGCGTTTTAACCCTGGACTGATCACCCATAAATTCAGCGGCAATGATAACGGCTGGTTTAACTGAGCAAGATCAGACCAAACTTGGTCATATCCTTTTGTTTGAGGAAGCAGTGCAAAGTGAGTGTGCGAGGAACTTTTTGCTTGATGCTCTTGCTGTTTTAATTTCAGGGCAAAACTGAGTCCTAATGCGATGTCTTGAAAATCTTGATAGACATTCACCACTAAACGATTTTCGGTTGGCTCAACCGATAAGTTCTGGGCAACTCGATTGGGATTGTATGGTTTTTGAAAGACTAAATCCTGTCCTACAAAGATGCTGCTCAATAGTGCGACTAGCAAGACGATCGCGATCGCTGGCGAAGTTTTAGACCGTCGAAAGGCTAGTTTATTTGACTGATCGCGAATGGGCGATCGCTGGCTTAAACAGGCTCCAATCAACGCACACATCGCTGGAAAGTAGATGAAATTATAGCGCGGCACTTGGGTGATGTCGGTGCCCAGGAGATAGGCGATCGCCACAAACTCTAGCACCACAGTCAGAATGAATGTGACGAGCATCCAGGCTCCCAAATGAGACTGCGGCGATCGCCAGAGTTGCCGCAACCCACGGCTCACTTGCCCAATGAGCCAACCGATAAAAAGCAGCGTCGGCACTGCCCAAAAAACGATGACCCAAAGGGGTTGTTGCTCCACTGGAAATGCCGCCACCATCAAAATCCAGCCCACTGGAAGCTGATATAGAGGCGCGATCGTATGCTGCCAGCTAGGTGCATAAGGCTTCATCCAATCAATTTCTGGACGACCGATATGACTAAAAAATGTGGGTAGCCAAGGCAAATAGGTGAGGCAAACGGCAAAGATGGCGAGTAGAGCAGTCGTAGGCAACCAAGCGGGAAGAGTGAAGTCCTTCGTTGCCAACTTGTTCGCCGCCCTGTTGGAGTGAGCGATTTTGCGATCGCCTAAAACCAGCGCCACACTTTGAGCAAAAAAGGCGAGTAAAAAGAAATAGTGAACATAAAACCCAATACTGTTTACGCCGATCCAGCCTAGCCAAACCAGTAGCCTAAAGCGCTGATTTTGTAGATCGATCAGCATGGCGTACAGTCCGATTAATGCCAGAATGACCAGCAGCATGGGCAAGGTGTAGTGGCGGGCTTCTTGGGAGAGATAGACCGCGAACGGTGACACTGCCATGAGTGCGGCACCCACCAGCCCAGCTTTGGCAGAAAAGGCGATGCGGTTGAGCAGATAAAGCGCCGCGATCGCCGCCACCCCAAACAACGCAGGCAGCGATCGCAGCTTCCATACCCAAGAAACAGGCAGCGGATTCAACCAACCTAACCATTGGTGCATTCCACAAAAAAACAGCGGCGGATGCACCGATTGCACTGACACAGTTTTTGTAATCTGAGTGCAGGTTGCTTGGGAATTCAGAGTGAAAATCTGTTCAAACGCCGACAGTGGCAGCACTGCGTCCAACGGCACATCCTGATAAGTATGCCCCAAGCTAAACAGCGCTGTGATCACTTCATCCATCCACAGCGGTTTCATATCTAGATGCCAAAATCGCAGCACTGCCCCCAGCAATACAATGCCAGCCAGCAACCCATAGTGTCGAGAACGTTTCATGGTGCTATTCAACCATACCTAAGTTCTTCTTGGGAGAGAATAATTGACAGGTTTTGGGTGTCAGGGTGAACGGCAAGAGGCGAGAGGCAAGAGGATTTGAGTTAAAAACCCGTACAGCACTCAAGATTCACTGACTGGGCGCGCAACCAGTCCAGGGTATGGCTCTGGGGCAAACTCTTGATTGGGGTTGCTCAATAAGTAGCGATCGCAGACTGAGCGCAGTTCAGCTTCCGTTTGGGTCAGCCGCATAGCGCGGAGGAAAGCCCCTGCCGCATCGACGCTTTGGGCAATGTAATTGAGGTACATCTTTAAATAGCTGACGCGCGATCGCTCTGGGATTGTCAGCGCGGTGGTCGTTTGGCGCAATCGCTCAATGTAGTCATACACTTCAGCCAGCGTCACGATGGAAATTGGTTCCGCCTTGAGTATTTGGCGAATCTGCTTAAAAATCCAGGGATTGCGAATTGCAGCGCGACCCACCATCACTCCGGCGGCTCTGGTCTGGGCTAGAACGGCGGCGGCAGAGTGGGCAGAAGTGACATTTCCGTTGGCTAAAACGGGGCAGTTGACCCGCTGAACGGCGTGGGCAATTTGGTCGTAATGCACAGCGCCCCGATACATTTCTTTGACCGTGCGACCATGCAAGCTCAGCAAATCGATCTGATGCCGATTGATTAGGTCAAGGATGCGATCGAAGTGATCGGTATTATCAAAGCCAATTCGCATTTTGACGCTCAAGCGCCCTGTAACCGTCTCTCGCAACTCACCCAAAATTCGATTCACCTGTTCAGGATCGCGCAGCAGCCCGCCGCCCACATTTTTACGATAGATTCGGGGGGCAGGGCAGCCCATATTGAGGTCAATGCCTGCGATCGCATAGTGGCTGAGGGTTTGGGCAATTCGCACCAAGTCGGGAATGCTCTCGCCGATCATTTGGGCAAAGATGGGGCGATCGGTGGTGTTTTCGGTAATCGATCGCAAAATCTTTTTATCTAAAGTTGACGTAGGATGAACCCGAAAATACTCAGTAAAAAAGTAATCGGGACTGCCATAGTCGGCAATCACGTTCATAAAAAATAAATCGGTTACATCTTGCATCGGGGCAAGTGCCGTTAAGGCAATTCCTGAACAGATTGGAGCAGGCAAGCGATCGCACAGCAGCAAGGTTGCAGTCATTTAGAGTGCCGCTTTGATTTTTTACCCGGCAGCGTTTGATGGGTCCCAAAATATTTCTCACTGCGGTAACGCAACCACACTCGCAGCACTTGAGGAATTTGCTCTTTTTGCTCCTTCGTCAGCGTGTTGTAAAGCTCCAAAGCGCGATCGCGTTCTCCACGACAAGCCGCATTGTTGTGAGCATCCCAATAGCTGCGGGCAACCCGGATTCTCCGACACACTTCCTTAATTAAATCTGCTTCTGCTGGAGGATTCTCGTGCTTTGCCATCTTTCGCGCCTTGATCGTATATTCAGGTATAGCAAATAAGTGTCTAGTCGGCTGCAACTCTATCTTTTAGCGAATGTGACGGCATGAAGATAAGCGACTGATTACCCTTTACGGGAAACGGCTGCACAGTTAGATAAATACCAGCGCCAGGGAAGATCAATTCCTTGAGTTAAACCAATACGAGTCGTTTGAACCAAAGATGACTTGCCCTGATCTAACTGCTGCTGAAACTTAAAATCGCGATGCTCCAACCATAAAGCCTGACCCGGCTGGAGTGGCATTCCGGTCAAGGTCAGGTCAATTTTGAAAGCGCGGCATAGCTTTCCTGGACCTGCTGCAACTCGCTGAGGCTTAAGTTGTTGTTGAGGATCAATCCAGTCGGGCATCGTTTCTAACTGAAGCGCCCGAATCAAAACAGCACTGGGAACCGTGACCCGGTCTGTCACCACATTGAGGCAATGGTAAATGCCGTAGATTAAATACACATAGGTGATTCCAGGCTCCCCAAACATGACTTGATTTCGAGCGGTGGAGCGACGATAGGCGTGCATTGCCGGATCATTTAACCCATAGGCTTCTGTCTCAACAATTAAGCCGCGCAAAGGCGTGCCGTCGGGCATTTGCCGAACGAGAGTGCAGCCAATCAAGTCAGGTGCAACTAAAGCCGAGTCGCGACTTAACCACTGAGCATCGATGTAGGGTGGTGAATCAAGTAATTCCACAGTCAGCTTATGAGTGATTTAATCCATCCAGCGATCGCTGCACAAGGCGCACTAGTAAGTAGAGAGAGTATTTGAAGTTTACTTGCTCTTTAAACGGACGGCATTGATTTCCTATTCTAGGATAGGTAGCTTTTGAGATCAAATTTATTGATGTTAGGCAAAATTGCTCTCTCACAGCGCTCAATGTATATAAAAATACCAAGCCTCAAAAGATTCCTCCTTAAAGCTTGGTATTTTTATGATGGATTCAACTAACGCTTCTACACTGTTGCAAGTGCAGGAACAGGCGCAAAGAAGCGATCGTTTTGTTCAGCGCGCAGTTTGTCGCAGAGGCGACCCGCAGGAAGCTCAACGTCATCGTAGGTGAGGACTTGACCTTGAGCAACATCGCGCTTGAGGATGCAGTCTTCGGCAAGACCGACGGGTAATAGGTTTTGTGCCAGGGTGAATGGGGAGATTTCACATTGCCCGTAGGTCATGTAGCCGCCGATGCAGTCGATCGCTTCTCCTGCTTTCAGGTCAATTTTGGCAGTTGTGACCACATCAACCAAGGGTTTATCGATCGGAGCCATGACTGCATCCTTAAATAGCACCACTCGCGCCACAGAGATCGGCACTTCAAAGTGACATAGGTGATAAGGGGTATAGAAGCTATAGAGCGGACCTTCACCCAGTTTGTAGAGGTTGAGGTAGTGGCGTTGTTTGGGATCGTCGTGGGTGCCGAAGACAAATACGCCAGGACCGGGTTTGACCCCAACGACATAATCGACGATGCCGCCTAATTCTTTTAGTTGGTCAACGTCGTAGAGCTTGGTCAGGTCATCGACGTGCCCGGTATAGTTGAGGTCAAATTTCTCAACTAGCTCGTTCTTGTGCAGGCTGAAGTCGTAGCCCAACATCCCGCGCTGGGCGATCGTCATTCCGGTTGCATTTGCCACGATCGCCTGCTCGAAGGAAATCTTGGTGCCATCGGCAAAGCTCGTGACCATGTGAACGTTTTGTCCCCACTTTTCGGCAAAGCCCTTTTGGGTGGTCGGGTTCCGGTTGACATCTTGCAACCCTTTGATATTGCCGCAGACAAGGGGAGTCAAACCAATGCTCTTGACGAAGCGATACAAATTCATTTCCACGCCGGGTTGATCGCCATCGCAGGCAGAAAGAATCACGCCTGCTTTATCGGCGTAGGTTTTCAAAATCGGTCCGATTGTGCCATCCAGTTCCGCATTCATCAAAATAACGTGCTTGCCGTAGTTAATCGCTTCCAGCACCACCTGAGCGCCAAACGCCAAACTCTACTGCACTCGTCACTTCCACCAGTGCATCAATTCCCTCCGCCCGACACAGGAGCATCGCGTCATGGGTGACAGAGTACTTGCCTTGGGCGATCGCCGATTCCAATTCACCCACCGTTTTGACCACTTGAGCGTCTTCAATTCCAGCTTCAGTGTAAGCTCGTTTTGCATTTTCCAAAGTGCGGTTAAAGATGGCAACTAGTTCCATTCCGGGAACAGAATTAACAATCTGATTGGCAACGCCGCGTCCCATAAATCCAGACCCAATCATCCCAACTCGAATAGGCTTACCTGCCTCTTGACGAGCTTTTAGTGCAGTATCAATAATGCATAGCATTCGTGCGTATCTCCTTGTAGCTATCTTTTTTCAAAAAACCTTGTCTCAAAAAGCCCTGTCTCAGACCAAGGCTTACCTAGATTGAGCCACCTCAGCGGCTGGTTTAGCAATCACATAGGGTCGGTAGTCAAAAACTACTGGTTCAGAAACCAAATAGGACTGAAAATTAAACTTCCCTGAAAAGAAATATTTGTAGTCGCCTTGGACGGTTAAGCCGTCGTAAATCTAACACTCCTGAAACACAGGGATACACTTCAAGAGATTCTGCCATGGTGGCTAGCCAGTTTGGAGTGACCTCATCATCCGCTTCACAAAAGGCAAAAGCATCGCCCGCCGCTGCTTTGAGTTCTGTGTTATGGGAATGGGCAACCCCAAGTCTTGGACCTGATGTGTGGGCATTGACGATACGGAGCGGTAGGCGATCGCGAAACTGTTCCACAATTTCCATTGAATTGTCGGTTGAGCCATTGTTTGAGACGATCAGTTCCCACTCTCCAGCCCATTGTTGATTGGCTAACGCCTCTAGCTGAAGCGCGATCGTTTCGGCACCGTTAAAACAAGGCAGGATGACACTAAGCTTCATCATTAATTAGACAATAATTAAGTTCACGCGCTTGAGCAAAGTAGGCATTTTGTTCAGCCCGGAGGCGATCGCACAAGCGATTTTCCGGCAGTTCCACATCATCGTAGGTGAGAATCTGATCCTTGGCGACAGAGCGCTTCAGGCGGCATCCTTCTGCCAAGCCGATTGGGAATAAATTTTGCGTTTGGGTGACTTGGGCGGTTTCGCACTGTCCATAAGTCATGTAGCCGCCAATGCAATCGATCGTTTCACCCGGTTTCAGGTCAGTTTTGGCAGTCGCCACTACCTCAACTCTGGGCGCACCTAACGGAGCCAGCACCGCGTCTTTGAATAACACCACCCGTGCCACCGACAGCGGCACTTCAAAGTGGCAGAGGTGATAGGGCGTATAAAAACTATAAAGCGGACCGCCACCCAACTTGTAATAGTTGAGGTAGTGGCAGTGCTTTGGATCGTCCTGGGTGGCAAAGACAAATACACCGGGACCGGGTTTTGCGCCGACTACATAATCCACAATGCCGCCCAAAGCTTTCAGTTGATCAACATCGTATAGGTGGGTCATCTCGTCCACATGCCCGGTGAAGTCGTAGCCCAACATCCCCCGCTTGGCGATGGTCATGCCTGTGGCGTTGGCAACGATCGCCTGCTCAAATGAAATTTTGGTGCCATCGGCAAAACTGGTGACCATGTGAGGCTTTTGTCCCCATTTTTTGGCAAATCCCTCTTGGGTCGTCGGGTTGCGATAGGCATCTTGCAAGCCTTTGATGTTGCCGCAGAGTAAGGGAGTCATGCCGATACTTTTAACGTAGCGGTAAAGATTCATCTCAACACCGGG
>JBBSCL010000071.1:0-9799 GCA_038250345.1 Leptolyngbyales cyanobacterium | reverse complement strand
GGCTCTAGCTGAATCAACAACGAATCTAACCAGTTGCGGCGCTGCTCAGGTCCACCTCGGACTAAATCAAGGTCTAAGCTAGAAAACTGGACGATGTTTAGCGTTCCCAGAAAATCTAACTGGCGGCGCAGCGATTGACCGTTTAAAGCAACAGTGCGACGGCTGGAGTTTCTCAAGGTGATGGCGAGATCAACAGTCCCTAAATCCCGCTCCAGTTGAGCAGAAACTTGCCCGATCGCCGCCGCGTCTCGAATCAAATCGCGATCGCGAACAGTCCGATGCGATCGCAGAGTGGACAATAACTCCACTGCTTCGAGCAGATTGGACTTCCCTTGAGCGTTGTTGCCCACCAGAATCGTTTTAGGAGCCGAAAACTCCACCGACTGGTCTAAATAATTGCGAAACTGACGTAAATGGAGCGATCGGAGATACATGACACCCGGAGTAACGGCAACAATCTAGAATCTGGCAAAAGCCTATCACTCCGTGTTGAGAGTTCGCCTCAATCCTGCGATCTGTAGATGCTGTCCGCTATTTTTTTCTAAGTGAAACCCAGCGGTAAACCAATTTTTCCATTTCAATCCAAACAAACATCAATAAACTAAAGCCAACGCACACCCCCAACTCATTTAGGCTGAGAAAGTGAGTTCCAAAAAAGTTTCGTAGCGCTGGCACATAGATCAACATCAGTTGCAAAATGCTGGTCAGAACCACAGATGCCAGCACGTAAGGATTGGAGAATGGGTTCATTTCAATCGTCAAACGGGTACTAGAACGAATTGCCATCGCATGACCCATTTGGGCAAGACAAAGCGTAGTAAATACCATTGTTTTCCAGCGATCGGGTTCGGGAGTGCCCTTTGTGTAGTTATAAGCGCCCACCATCAACACGATCGACAAAATAGCAAGAATTAAGCCAATTCGGAGTATGTACGCCCCCAACCCACGGGCAAAAATACTCTCCTGCGGATCGTAGGGAGGGCGTTTCATTACGTTGGGGTCAGCCGATTCGACGGCAAGCGCTAGAGCAGGCAAACCATCTGTGACCAAATTCATCCACAAAATTTGCAGAGGGGAGAGCGGCACGCCTCCTAAACCAATTAGCGGTGCCGCTGCGATCGTCAGGAGTTCACCAACGTTGCTACCCAAAATGTATTTAATAAAGCGGCGAATGTTGTTATAAACTACCCGACCTTCTTCGGTTGCCGCCACGATCGTGGCAAAGTTATCGTCTAGCAACACCATATCGCTAGCATCTTTACTCACATCGGTGCCTGTAATGCCCATGGCAATGCCAATATCTGCCTGTTTTAAGGCGGGAGCATCATTCACACCGTCACCCGTCATGGCAACAATGTGATGTTTGCGCTGCAATGACTGCACAATTCGCAATTTATGCTCTGGTGCAACTCGCGCATAAACACTCACCTGCTCGACAATCTGATCGATCTCAGGATCAGACATAGCTTGCAAATCACGCCCGGTCAACACCCGCGTCGGTTGATCCTCATTGTTGTGATCGTTGACTTTGACGATGCCTAAATCTTCGGCAACCGCTTTTGCAGTTAACTGATGGTCACCCGTGATCATCACGGTACGAATTCCGGCTGAGCGGCAGCGGGCGATCGCCGCTCGAACTTCAGGACGGGGCGCATCTAACATTCCGATCAAGCCCAGCCAAACGAGTTCTTGCTCTACAAGGTCTTCGTTTTGCGTATCTGGAACCGTTGTCAATGGTTTGCAAGAGAACCCCAAAACGCGCAGCCCTCGTTCTGCCATCCGGTTATTGCTCGCTAAAATGCGATCGCGTTGCTCAGCCGTTAACGGTTGAGCTTCATCCTCTACTTGAATTTTGGTGCAACGTTCCAGAATCAACTCTGCCGATCCTTTGGTGAACATCATGTAGCTGGATGTGTCGCTAGTTGCGATCTCCTCTTTGTGGGATGCCTCCACAATTACGCTCATGCGCTTGCGTTCGGATGAAAAAGGAATTTCAGCGACACGAGGTAGCTTGTCTGTTAGTAGATCTTTTTGAAAACCTGCTTTACTCGCTACCGATAGCAGCGCTCCTTCAGTTGGATCTCCTAAAATGACCCAATCTCCGGCTTCTTTTTGAAGGACGGCATCGTTACAAACGGTACAAGCAGTGAGTAAGTTGAGCAGTTCAGGTTCATCCTCTGGGGCAACTGGGATGGCAGAGTCTAGCTTTTCGGTAGCAATATAAAATTTGCCATCTGGATCGTAGCCCTCACCGCTAATTCGCAGAGAGGCGGTGCAGGTATCAAGCAGCTTTACGACCATTTTGTTTTGGGTCAGAGTACCCGTTTTATCCGAGCAAATAGTAGTAACGGAGCCAAGAGTTTCGACGGCTGGCAATTTGCGGATAAGGGCATTGCGCCGTACCATCCGCTGTGTGCCTAGAGCAAGAGTGACGGTGATCACGGCGGGTAAGCCTTCGGGCACGATCGCCACTGCCATACTCAGCGACACTTCCAATAGCTCTTGCCACGCGCCCAAACCTAGATAGAGAATGCCGCCGACAACGACCAGAGCCACTAACACCAATGCCCCTGTTACCAAAACTTTGCTAAGCTGATCCATCCGCTGCTGCAAAGGCGTGGGTTCTGACTCAACCGATTGCAAAAGTGTAGCGATGCGTCCAAGCTCTGTTTTCATGCCCGTGTTGGTGACGATCGCACTCGCTCGACCCTGCACCACATCGGTTCCCTGAAAAATCAAATTGGTGCGATCGCCCAAAGAAGTATCTTCTGGTAGCTCCACATTCACCGCTTTGGTCACTGCAAGAGCTTCTCCAGTCAGCGCCGCCTCGCGCACTTGCAGATTTGCTTCCTCAATCAGACGCGCATCGGCAGCCACTTGCACTCCAGCTTCCAGCATCATCAGATCTCCGGGCACCAAGTCTTTAGAGTCTATCTCTGAAGTTTTGCCGTCTCGAATGACACGTACTCGTGAAGAGGTCATCCGCTTGAGAGCTGCCAAATCTTTCTCGGCTTTAATCTCTTGAAAATAACCCAATAGCCCGTTCAGAACCACGATCGCCAAAATCGCGATCGTATCTTTAAAGGGAATTTCGCCCGGTTTGATATTACCCGCTTGCAGATTGACAAAATCCAAAACCCCAGACACCACCGCCACCGCAATCAGCAAGAGCAGCATGATGTTGGTGAACTGATCTAGCAGAATTTGCCAGGGACTACGTCCAGCAATTTCTTCAAGCTCATTGACTCCATACCGCTCACGGCTTTGCGTCACTTGGGAGGCGGTTAACCCGGTTTGGCGATTGCTTTGAAAAGACTCTAGAGTCTGATTGACACTGGTTGAATGCCAAGACACAGCGGAATTTGAAGCGGGATGGATTGTCATAGCAAGATAAGGGAAAGGGACTGGAGGCGCAAACGGGATTTGAGTATCGTGTTAGGATTCTACCGAACGGCACTATTATATAGTGCGAACTTTGCAAAAGTTAAGCTGCTGTAAACTGCTTAGATTCTTTACAGTATTATGTCTATTCGATTTTCCACGCTCTATCACTCTATGGGTGCTGGTATTTTTACTACTAAACATCTAGTAGGTCGCCAGGCAGAGCTAAATCAGATAAGCCAGGTTCTTGCTACTGATGGCGACTTGCTAATTGCTGGAGTGCCTGGAAGCGGTCGCCGTACCTTGGTTCGGTTTGCCGCTGAGCGCGTGGATGCTCGGATCATCGAAATTGATTGTTTAAGAGCCACCGACAGCGATCGCTTTTTACGTCTATTTGCTGAAGGGCTATTGCAAGCGTTTGGGTCTACTGCCGAGCGATCGCTGATTCAGCGTTGGAGCGCCCAACAACCCATTCGCCTAGAACACACTGCTAATGGAACGCAGCTAGTTTGGCATGAATCTACCGACGAATGGGCGCTGCTGGAAGCTTTATTAGGGTTGCCTCAAACTTTGGCAGAATGGCTCATCTGCCGCGTTGTGATCGTGTTTCAAAATTTCCCTCACATTCGGTCTTGGGATCGATCGCAGCAGTGGGAAAACTATCTTCGTCAAGAAATTCAGCGGCAACCGCAAGTTAGCTATGCGTTTATTGCCACCGTTGCCGAAAGTTGGGTGCAACAGAGCGAGTTGCAAGTGGTGTTATTGGGTCCGCTGAAGTCAGAAGATCTTCAGCCTTGGCTAGAGAAAGCAATGGCAACTCAAGGAATCACCTTTGAACCTGAAGCGCTGAACTTGTTTCTGGACTACGTGCAAGGCAATTTTGGTGACGCGATCGCTCTCATGCGCCGTCTTTGGCAGAATCACCAGCTTACAAAGATTGCTGAACTGAATCACTTTTCAGCTTCTTTACTCAGCGATTCTTCTCACTCTTCACTTCCTCCTTCCTGCTCACTGGATCTAATCCGCCCTGATCAAGTTCACACCAGCACTCTGGCATTGGTAGAAGATCTTGCACGAACCTTTGAAGCTTTGTTAATGCTGCTGCCGCCTAGCCAGGTGAGACTGCTGGAAAGTTTGGCGCTTGACCCAACCGATAGTCCTCATTCACGGGAATATATTCAAAAACATCATTTATCCCGTGGTGGGGGCTTGCAAGGGGCGATCGCTAGCCTCCAGCAAAAAGGCTTAGTCTATGGGGCAGAATACGGCTATCGAATCACCATGCCCCTACTGGCATTTTGGCTAAAACATCGGCTGGCGTAGAGTTTAGGTTTTAGGTTTCGCACTCCTACGCCGCGCTTTTAATGAAATTAAGCAAAATCTCCCGATGGGGTTTTCCTAGAGGGCGCACTTGGTTGATTTTGGCAGAGTAGCGATCGCCCCGTTCAATATCTTCTGGTGTAAACCACTCCAAATCCATTCCTTCTCCTAAAACCATTTCATTCACTGCTTTATCCAATTGCCCATGGTAGACATAGCGAATGACGTAGGTATCTTGATGGCAATCAAACAGCGTCAGGATTGGCGGGCAATAGCTGAGTTCCTCCATCAGTTCGCGCTGCACACCCGCTTCAGCATCTTCTCCCGGCTCTAAATGCCCACCAAAAAAACCCCAGTGTCCAGGGTACAAAATATCAGGATTATCGTCTCGCAACTGCATCAAAAACTTACCATCTTGATAGAGAATGGCTATCGCCACCTTAGGCAGAGGCTCAGAAATAAGCTCAGTTTGAACATCAGAAGTCATTAGATACTCCTCCTCTAGTGGTCTATAAATTTAGCTAAAACCTATCTATAGGTTAAGCAAAATAACTTAATAGTTCGTTAAGATTAAACTTAATAGAAATACACATACTTCTTAGCAATCATCTCTATTTATGAAAAGCCCTTCTTTTATTCTGCGGCGTTCCTCTACTATTCTGGCTGTCAGTGTTTTGACCCTAACACTGCTTGCTGCTCTTACTGGAAGCTTGCTCGCATTCAACTATCAACCCACAGCGGGTGGTGCATTTGAGTCTTTGACGCAGATAACGACTGAAGTACCATTTGGCTGGCTGATTCGCCGAGTTCATGATCTGGCGGGTAATTTGGTGATTGTAGTGGCGTTGATTCAAATGGTGGTGATGTTTTTAGGTGAACGCTATCGCCGCAGTTGGCTAACCGCCTGGATTAGCGGGATTTTATTCATTTTGGCAGCGATCGGATTAGGTTGGACTGCCATGCTGCTAGATTGGTCACAGATTGGTTTTTGGCGCTTACGGGTGGAACTGGGCATCATCGAATCTATTCCGATCGCTGGATCGATTATTCGCAATATTTTGACTGGCGGCGGCGCGATCGGGTCTATCGCAGTCGGTCATATGTATGCGCTACATAGCTATGTTCTATCTGCGATCGCGGTATTGCTGTCCGTCATTCATCTAACTGGGTTAGTGTTTCAAGAACGAGAAATTGCACAGTTAGCGGTTCAGCAGTCTACCTCCGAAGTAGTTCATCAATCTACGCCGCAAACTCCCGATTCAGACAGCAACACAACTGTGCCCGTGTAGCGCCATTAAAGAAGATAAAGTTGTAGGTTATTAGGCAAGGGCGTGAGTCAAGTTCATGCCCTTATTTTTTAGGAAAAAGTGGAAACTACACCCCATGGGGCAACTGAGGGGTGTGACATACCTTGTAATCTTCACGATTTTCTGGTGGTAGAGGCGATTTCCTTACTAAGAATTTACTGAGATTTTTGAATAGAAGCATTAGCTTAGAGATGAATGATTTTTTCTCCGGAGTCTACACTGCTCAACTCGTAAAATTACGTTAGAGCGTTATTCTCCTGAACGGTCTACTTACCAAAAAACTCAGCATAGAACGGCTCACTGGTGGTTTAAGTAAGATTGACCATTTGAGTCATTGGTTACAGGGTGCATATTTAAGACAACCAAAGAGGTCTGAAGATTTAGCCGCTTTGGTTGTCGGGCTAAAGAATTTTCTGTATTGATTTTGCCAGATTTCTTGTGGAGATTTGCCTGGTAGGCTAACCTCCGCGAGAATTTGTGCAGTTTGGATTTACTCACTCAGTATCCGCAGTTGGAACACAGGAGCGTCAGTTGGCAATGCAAGCAACAGAGTTTCTCGTCAAAGAGGCATGGGAACTTTTAGAAAAATCAATGGTGTATTTTCGGGGGCGACCTGTTGGCACGGTGGCGGCTCGCGATCCCTATGTGGAAGCGCTGAACTATGACCAGTGTTTTATGCGCGATTTTGTGCCCTGTGCCCTGCTGTTTTTAACGAATGGCAGAAGCGAGATTGTGCGGAATTTTTTGATTGAAACGCTGGCACTTCAAAGTAGCGATAAGCAAATGGATAGCTTTAACGCAGGTCAGGGATTGATGCCTGCTAGCTTTAAGGTAGAACTGTGGGATGAGGAGCAATATCTAACGGCGGATTTTGGCGAACACGCGATCGGTCGGGTGACTCCGGTCGATTCTTGCCTGTGGTGGCTGATTTTGCTCAGAGCCTATGTGAAGGCAACTGGGGATATTGCCTTGGCGCATCAGCCAGAGTTTCAGCACAGCATCATGCTAATCCTCAAGCTGTGTCTTGCCGATCGCTTCGATATGTACCCAACCATGCTGGTGCCCGATGGCGCATTTATGATCGATCGCCGGATGGGAGTGTTTGGGCATCCCCTCGAAATCCAGGCATTGTTTTACGGAGCGCTGTGTTCTGCACGAGAACTGTTAACCGGGCGCAGAGGCGAGTTTTATAAGCAAATTGTCAACCAGCGCTTGAGTGTGCTGAATTTGCATATTCGCCAGTATTACTGGATAGATCTGAAGCGACTAAATGAGATCTATCATTTTCGGGGTGAGGAGTTTGGCGAGAGTGCGATCAACAAATTCAACATTTATCCTGAATCGATTCCTTATTGGTTAACGGAATGGATTCCGGAAACGGGTGGTTATTTAGCCGGGAATTTAGGTCCAGCGCAAATGGATTTTCGGTTTTTTACGCTGGGCAATTTGATGGCAATCAATTCATCTCTAGCAAGCGATCGCGAATCTCAATCCATCATGGATTTGATCGAGCAGCGCTGGCAGGATCTAGTGGGTTATATGCCCATGAAAATCTGCTTTCCTGCCGTGGAAGATCTGGAATGGAAAATTTTGACGGGCTGCGACCCTAAAAATGTGCCCTGGTCTTATCACAATGGGGGCAATTGGCCTGTGCTGCTGTGGTCGTTTGCAGCGGCGGCGGTGAAAACAGGCAGAACTGAGCTAGCATGGCGGGCACTGGAAATTGCCGAACGCCGACTGAGTGAAGATGAATGGGCAGAATATTACGATGGCAGAAACGGTCGCTTAGTTGGCAAAGCCTCACGCAAGTTTCAAACCTGGAGCATTGCTGGCTACCTGCTTGCCCGTGAATTTCTAGAACATCCTGAACATTTAGCTCTGATTAGCTTTACCGATGATCCAGAAATGCTGGAATGGATGGGCTACGCCCGCAATGGCTACGATAGCTCAAAATGCTGATTAAGACTGTTCAACCATGTGAACCACTGCGCCTTGGTGCCCTTGCTTCAGGTGATGGGCTGAAAGGTCATGGACCAGGATGACTGAATCAATTTCCTGAATTTCAGTATCAATTGTTTGGCTCATAATTAGTTACCTTCCATAAAACCTTACGGTCTGCGGCGAGCTATTTGAGAAAGGGCACGACGCAGTTCTACACTTGTAATCGATCCTAGCAATGACTCTGGGAGCCGTTGGGTGAGCAGTTCTACAATCCTGGCATTGACAACTTTACTGGCAGTATCGTCTGGCAAGTTAATGAAGATGACACCTGCTGTAAAGTTCTCATCCCAGCTTTTGATGTTCGTAAAGCCCCTGTCTTTGGTGATGATAATGGCATCTTGCTCAACCGCGATCGCCATCACTTCAGTATCGGGTTGCCCTCTTAGCCCAATGTCACGCACATCTTGAACTTTGAAGCCTAAATCGATCAGTTGTGGTGCAAGAGAACGAGGCATATTCTCGTCAATCAAGATGTTCAAGCTACGCCCCTAGTGGAACGACTTCAGTTTGAGCGACTAACGTTGCGGCATAGGCTAAGGCAGCTTGGATTTGCTCAGCCGTTAGCTCATATTCTTGCATGACATCTTCTAAACTCATGCCACTGGCTAAGGCTCCAATCGCTAAAGAGACGGGCATTCGAGTTCCAGTAATGACTGCCTTGCCATGATGAATAGCTGGATCGACATTTATATGCGGTGCAATTTCCATTTGATGACTCCTTGAAGCTGCTTTACTCCTCACTTTTTAACATCCTTCCAGCCTTCGTAAATGGCGATCGCGATCGCGGCGGCGGGATGATCCACTAGTTTTTCCAGGGCTTTTTTACCACCTTTTTCTAAAGCGCCCACAACTCTGGCGCGGACTTCTGGCTGCTGCTGGGACACTTTTTGCGAGAGAGCCGTGGTTTGTTCGGTTTGATTGGTGGTTGCGTAGTCCAGATCCAATTGCTGGAGCAATTCCCGAATATCTTTCGCAGCTTGGGCTAAATCTTGCTGTGGAGCGTAGTTGTGCTGAATGCCGACCTGATCGCCGTGAATAGTGACATCTCCAGTACTAAGATTGCCAACTTGATTGATGTGAAAGGTGGGCTGATTTTTGGCGGGTTCTGCCATTGGGGTTGCCTCAAGCTGCTGAATTTGTTCTAACCAATGCTGCACCCATTCTGGCGAAAATTCTGGGGTTTGATCGAATAAGCTTTCGTTGGTTTCATACCAGTTACCGAGCAGACATTCCCATTGAGCGGTGATGTCTGCCAGGGTTGCCCGCAGTTGGTGAGCTTGGGGAGAGCGATCGCTGCGATACGCGCCTTCGAGCAATGCCCAGTACAGCCTTTCTGCCATTGCCACGAATTGCTGACTGGTGAGGGTGCGATCGACCAGTTGGCGCAAAGTTGCGGCGGTGTGTTGGATGACTGAATGTGAGATGGGCGTAATTGAGTGAGTGTCTACCATCGCTCAGCTTCCTTGCCTGTATTGGGATTGATTTCGATATGTCCCAAGTCGGTTGGTGTTTTGGGATGAACCCGAATCACCCGTCCTTCCGCATCATAACTCTCGTACCAGGTGCGAAGGGGTTGACCGGATGCAGAATTGACTTCAACCACAAGTCGCGCCCCTACGGTTTTACCTGCACTTTTAGATAGTTTATAGCTGCCATAGTAGCGAATTCGCCCATTGTCCAACACTTTGAACAATTCATAGGTTGCCGCTCTGCGGTCATGTTCTGGAACGAAAGCCAGGTCAATCACAAACTCAATTTAGCTCTAGTCAGAGCATTCTCCATCTTGCTGT
>JBBSCL010000070.1:0-9828 GCA_038250345.1 Leptolyngbyales cyanobacterium | reverse complement strand
TGGGCAGACAAACAAAGACGCTGCTTGGTATTATCCCGAACCAAAAGATGCCGCGAAAAATATCAAAGGCTACGTTGCCTTCTGGAAGGGCGTAAAAGTTGAGGCTTAACTACCGTTGGGCAATCTGAGCCATTTGCTTGATCGCAGCCAAGATAGTGTAGCGATCGTCTCCTTGATCGATTCAAAACGGATGCGATCGCGCATATTTTGGCTGTTCCTGTCGAGTGAGCTTTGAAAAAACTCTCGCCCGTTGCTCACAAAGCCATAGGCAGGTTTTTCAAGGGTTGGAGTTGCCATCGTATCAGTCAATGCTTGTGGCACTCCAACCTCTAGCGAATACTGAGTATTCTTTGCCTCAATCAGAGTTATCCAAAACTGAGGATGGAACACGAGAATCTTAATTTGCCCTCGAACCAGCCAGCCTTCGTCCTCCGATTTGATCTGAACTTCTTTCTCAGCCGCTAGGTAAAAGGGTGAACGATAAATCCGGCTAACCTGAGTAACGGAGCTAGGATAACCAGTTTGATGATCGGTTCTGCCAGCAGATAGCGCGACCGCTGCGAATACACTTGTTTCACGCCATCCAGTGGTTGCTGCGCGATTTGGGCTAAGCGCTTTACCGGAAAACTGGGTCTAAAGTCCCAGTTTTCCGGTAAGCTTGCAGTAACACATTGGCAGCTTTTTGAATTACTCGCTTGTGAAACAAATTTGGATGAGCTTAATTTGTTTAGGGCTAGGAGCAACCAGTAGCGCGATCGCGGCAATGATTGGGCAAAGCGCGATCGCGAATGAAGCCTCTCAGTTGCCAGCACCGCCTTTAACATCAACTCCCTTACAGCCCGATCTAACTCCGCTGGATGTCACATGGCTAAAGACAGGGGAAGTTCCACTTGGCGTGGTCACTGCTCAAACAATTGCATTAACACGATTAACGCTTCCAAGTCTTTGGTGGACTCAGGCACAGGTCGCCGCTAATGCTCAATTTGGCAATAAACTTTTAGAAAACTGGATTGCCTATCCCGGCTACGACAGAGATCCGGGTCGGGTAGATTTGGTAGTCAACCGTCAACTGTGGAGTTTATTAGACTATTTGCAGCGGTATGAATTTATCAGTCGGTTCAGCGCGATCGCCCGCAGCTATGGCTACAATATCCGAGTCTTTGACAATCAAGCCCGGTTTGTAGGAGCCTATACCTGCGATTTCAGTCAAGTTGATGTGATCAAACTTCAGTCTGCACCCTATTTCTCGAATACAAATCAGCTTTCTTCCACGCTAGATTTTTATTCGAGGAACATTATCGGCGATCGCGTTACCTGCAAAATGCTAATTGATTCTGCAATTACTGCGCGTCAAAGGGAAACTTTTGAACAGTTCAAATAAGGTATGGCGGCGCTTAGAGTCACGCAGTAGACCTTGGTTCAGACAGGTGCTAGGTTTTGGGTGTCAGGAGATATCTCATGCCAGTGAAAAAGGCTAGAGGCTAGGGGTGCTTTCAGTTTGTTTCTACCTCTAGCCTCTAGCCTCTAGCCTCTAGCCCTTCTCCTACACCGTCTCCAGTTTCAAATCATTGCAGTAAGCGTCATACACTCCATCCAAAAATTGCCAGAGAGCATCAGCCGCTTGAGCCGCAACTTTTAGCACTTCCGCTTGTTTTTCGGGGGTATCCGCGTAGTCTTCAATCATTTTCAGTTCGGCTGCGGCATGGGCTTCATCAGCAGATTGGTGAACGGTGAAGAAGCGATAGTCATTTGCATCCGTCATACCATAGAACCGTTTCAACCCATCAATTTTGGTCGTCGCCACCGCTGGAATTTGCGACTCGTAAGCATAAAGTGCTGCCAAGCCAACATAAAACGGTGAGATGAGACATAGATGACGGAAGGTGTCTACCACGTTCTTTGTCGTGGGTAACGGTTCGGTGTTTGCCAATTCTGCATCAGTTGCACCGAGAGCTAAAGCAAATCTGCGCCACAGTTCGGGGTGGTTTTGGCTGCCGCGTTCTTCCTCGATCAGGTTTTCTAAAATTTCTTGGCGAAGGGCGATCGAGGTGCCAATGTGAGGGGTATTAAAGTGAACAGCACTGACGTAGGTGGGAAATGCCAGTACGTTCTGAAAATACTGAATCGCGTAATGCTTCAAATGATCACGAGTGAGCTTACCTTCTGTCCAAGCGAGGTAGAAGGGATGTGTAAGCAGATGCCTTTGCTCAACTACGGCTTGCAAGTGTTCGCGAAGCACCATGAATCCTCCTGGAAATAGGTCAATTGGATATGGCAAATGCCATCTATCCACAATACGCAAAAATGGAGCAGTTGGCACACTAAACCCGCAGGAATCTCAATTATAAGATTGCGGTTAACCGTACTTAAGCAGTGGCAGTGGTGCGTTTGGCAGTGGTACGTTTCGCGGCTGTTTTGGCGGTGCCTGCCCGTTTTGTAGCGGCTGTCGTCGCTGGGGCATCGGTTGATGCTTCTTGAGTGCCTTCTTCAACTTCAGGCTTCGTAGCGGTAGATTTGGTCGCGGTAGATTTTGCGGTGGATTTACTCGCAGTAGATTTAGTCGCGGTAGATTTAGTCGCAGTGGATTTAGTTGCGGTAGATTTTGCGGTGGATTTAGCAGCCGCGCTTTTTGTTGTTTTGGTCGCGGTTTTACTTGTTGCGGATTTTCCACCTGTCGCTTTACTCGATCGCGCCGTTTTTTTGGTGCCAGCTTTGGCATTCAGAGCTTCTATGGCAATATCCATGGCGATCGCTTCCACGGTTTGACCCTCTGGCAGCGACGCATTCACTTTGCCATGCTTGATGTAAGGACCGTAAGGACCGTCGTAAATATTGACGGGTTCTCCATCGCTGGGATGGGCACCCAACTCACGAATCGGTTTGGCAGCGGCTCGTTTTCCTCGTCCGCCTTTTGGCTCTGCAATCAATGCCAGTGCGCGTTCTAGATCAACGGTTAACACATCATCCCCTGCTTTGAGCGATCGATAATCTTTGCCGTCTTTGCCCTGGTCATAAACAATATAGGGACCAAAGCGCCCCAATCCGGCTTGAAGTTTGCCACCTGTTTCAGGATGATTACCCAATAGACGCGGTAAGGAAAGTAAGCCAACCGCAGCTTCGAGCGTTACGTTTTCGGTTGTGCCTCCTTTTGGCAAGGAGGCTCTTTTGGGTTTTGGGTTGTCATCGCTGACATCGCCCAACTGCACATAAGGACCGTAGGCACCAATCAGGGCATAAATAGGTTCACCTGTTTCGGGATGCAAGCCGATTTTTTCGGGACCTTCAGTCTTCTGCCGCAACAGGGTTTCTACCTGCTCCGGATCGAGATCGGAGGGAGTCAAATCTTTAGGAATAGATGCTTTGACAGAGCCTTCTTCCCGTTCGACTTCGATGAAAGCGCCATACCGACCAATTCGCACTTTTGCATCCAAATTTTCCAACACCACCGTGCGCGCTTCGGTGGGGTCAATTTGGCTTTCCCGCTCTTTCACTTGAGTTTCTAGCCCGTCTTTGCCGCCATAAAACTCCTTTAAGTAAGGCAACCATTGCACTTCACCCGTAGAAATATCGTCTAAGGTGCGCTCCATCCGAGCGGTGAAGCTGGGATCGACCAGATCGGGAAAGTGCTTTTCTAGGAGAGTGGTGACCGCAAAGGCGGTAAAGGTGGGCACTAGGGCATTACCGACCATTTGGGCATAGCCACGATCGATGATGGTGCCAATGATGCTGGCGTAGGTGCTGGGGCGACCAATGCCTTCGCTTTCCAAGGTCTTAACCAAGGATGCTTCGGTAAACCGGGCAGGCGGTTGGGTTTCGTGACTAATTGCTTCTAAATTAGTGCAGGCTGGGCGATCGCCCACTTGCAAATTGGGCAAGATTACTTCTTGTCCCTCGATCGCCGCATCGGGATCATCCGAACCTTCCACATAGGCGCGGAAGAACCCGGGAAAATCGATCCGCTTGCCGCTAGACCGAAAACCCGCATCCTCCACTTGAATCTGCATGGTGATGTTGGTTTGCCGCGCTTCTGCCATTTGAGACGCAACGGTACGCTTCCAAACTAGGTCATACAGGCGAAATTCCCGGTCTTTCAATCCCGTTTGCTGGGGGGTGCGAAAGCTGCTTCCGGCGGGACGAATGGCTTCGTGGGCTTCTTGAGCGCCTTTCGATTTGGTGGAATATTGGCGCGGTTCTGGGCTGAGGTATTCTGTGCCGTACTTTTCTTGAACGCAGTCGCGAGCCGCCGCGATCGCCTGCTTCGACAAGCTTACCGAGTCCGTCCGCATATAGGTAATGTAGCCTTGCTCATACAGGCTTTGGGCAACCCGCATCGTGTCTCGTGCGGATAAACCGAGTTTGCGGTTCGCTTCCTGCTGCAAAGTGGAGGTGGTGAAGGGCGGCGAGGGTTTGCGAGTCACCGGGCGCTCTTCTAAGTTGCTCACTGTCCAGGGACGATCGCGAATCCGATCCAGCAGAGAGGTTGCCTCAGTTTCATTCAGCAATACGACCGTGCGCCCCTGAATAATCTGCCCGGTTGCTTCATCAAAATCACTGCCCGTGGCAACCTTGACTCCGTTCAAGCTAACGAGTCGCGCATCAAATTTTCCTTTTGCCGCTGCCGTTGCCCCATTGGCTTCTAGGATCGCCTTCAAATCCCAATATGCCCCCTTGCGAAAGGCGCGACGCTGCCGTTCTCGCCGCACCAATAGCCGCACCGCCACCGATTGGACTCGCCCTGCCGACAGCCCAAAGGCAATTTTTTTCCACAGCAGCGGCGATAGCGTATAGCCCACCAGCCGATCTAAAATGCGGCGGGTTTCTTGCGCTCTCACTAGGCGCTCATCCACTTGGCGGCAATTTTGAATCGCTTCCTGAATTGCTTCTTGGGTAATTTCATGAAACACCATGCGCTTGATCGGCACTTTCGGCTGAAGCAATTGCAACAAGTGCCAGCTAATGCTTTCTCCTTCTCGATCTTCGTCTGTTGCCAGAATTAATTCGTCCACATTTTTAAGTGCGTCTTTGAGTTCCTTAACAATTTTCTTTTTGTCTTGAGGAACGACGTACAGTGGCTCGAAGTTAGACTCCACATTCACACCCAACTGCGCCCATTTTTGCCCTTTGACGCTAGCGGGAATTTCGCTTGCAGACTGAGGCAGATCGCGCACGTGCCCCATCGATGCCTCTACCCGATAGCCAGCAGGCAGGTAGTTGCGGATGGTTCGAGCTTTGGTTGGAGATTCAACAATAACCAGGGTTGACATGGGCTTTTTAATCAATGGAACTAGGAGAGTAGTACGCTCCAACGAATGAGGCGAAGGCTTATAACCATACAGATTAACGCTTCTTCCTTATCACTTATAGCGAATAATCAATGACCGCTATGAATATTCACCACTTTTCAAGCTATTTAAAGGATATTTTTAATCGGTAGCATTCCCTGATAGTAATCCTTTAAGCACAGTTGTCAAAAGTGCGATCGCAAATCACCAAGTTTTTTTCAACTATTTTGTTAAGAAGCGTATTGATTTATAGAGCGTGGTGAATGGAAGCGATGAGTAAACCGAAACTTGATAAACAGTCCACTAGGAACCGGACAGGGTAAAATCCACTGTAGGTCACAAATGCCGGATGCAGTCTGAACTTTATTGGGCTGTTAAAGCAAGTCATATTTGTAAAGTCATTCATTTGTAAATCCTTAAACCGGACACTGCCCCATGGATTTTGCCACTCTTGCTGCTCAACTGAATACCGGAGTGATTCTCCCTGAGCTAATTGTCATCATTACGCTGCTGGTGGTGATCGTTGGCGATTTGATTGTGGGACGAACCGCTTCCGCTCAATGGACTCCTTATGTTGCGATCGCTGGATTGCTTGCCGCTGTGGGTGCCCTCTACTTCCAGTGGGATATTACCAACCCAATTTCATTTTTGGGCAGCTTTAATGGCGATGCTCTGAGCGTGGTTTTTCGCGGCATTATTGCACTTTCATCAGCCGTCACAATTTTGATGTCGGTGCGATACATAGCGCAATCGGGAACGGCGCTGGCAGAATTTATCACCATTCTGCTCACCGCAACGGTAGGGGGAATGTTTCTTTCTGGGTCAAACGAATTGGTGATGATTTTCGTTGCCTTGGAAACTTTGAGTATCTCGTCTTACCTGCTCACAGGCTATACAAAACGCGATCCCCGTTCCAATGAAGCGGCGTTGAAATATTTATTGATTGGCGCATCTAGCACCGCAATTTTTCTGTATGGTAGTTCGTTGCTCTATGGTTTGTCGGGGGGAGAAACTAATTTGGGCGCGATCGCCACGCAAATTGAAGCCGCAGGCTTGGGCGAATCGATTGGCATGGTCATCGCCCTCGTGTTTGTAATTGCCGGAATTGCCTTCAAAATTGCCGCAGTGCCCTTTCACCAATGGACACCCGACGTGTATGAAGGCTCCCCAACTCCCGTAGTCGCGTTCCTCTCGGTGGGGTCGAAAACCGCTGGATTTGCCCTGGCAATTCGCCTGCTGGTGACTGCCTTTCCGCTGCTCACTGACCAATGGCAATTTGTCCTCACTACTTTGGCAGTGCTGAGCATGATTTTGGGGAATGTGGTTGCCCTCGCCCAAACCAGCATGAAGCGACTGCTTGCCTATTCTTCGATCGGTCAAGCCGGATTTGTGATGATTGGGCTGGTTGTTGGCACGGAAGATGGCTATGCCAGCTTGGTGTTTTACCTGATGGCATATTTATTTATGAACTTAGGCGCATTCATCGGCGTTATTTTGTTCTCCTTGCGGACGGGCACCGATCAAATCAGCGAATACGGCGGGTTATATCAAAAAGACCCACTGCTAACGCTTGCCCTCAGCATTTGCCTACTGTCTTTGGGCGGCATTCCTCCCTTAGTCGGCTTCTTTGGGAAAATTTACCTATTCTGGGCAGGCTGGCAAGCGGGTGCATACGGGCTGGTCATTTTAGGCTTAGTCACCAGCGTGATTTCGATCTACTACTACATTCGCGTGGTCAAAGCGATGGTGGTGAAAGAGCCGCAGGAAATGTCTGAATCAGTGAAAAATTACCCTGAAATTCGCTGGAATATTCCTGGTATGCGCCCCTTACAGGTTGGGTTAATCTTGACTTTGGTGGCAACGTCCCTCGCCGGAATTTTGGCGAATCCATTGTTTACATTGGCAACTCAATCGGTGGCAAAAACGCCGATGCTGCAATCTGTGCTGGTGGGCGTAAAGAAACCCGCATTTGAAAGAACTGCCGCGATCGCTCCGGTTGAGCCTGATGTAAAACTATAGTTTTGGGTTCGAGTTTTCGATTTAGCGATCGCTCTCTCAAGGCGCGATCGTTTTGTTTCGTAGACTTTATGCTGCTCCTGCCCCTTAGTCCTTAACCCTATGTCTGTAAAAAATTTGATCTCCCTCGGTCTATTAATTTTCATCCCAATCGCGATCGCGGCTGAAAAGCTGGAATGGGATGCCCTATTGGTGTTTGGACTATCGGCTGTGGCGATCGTGCCCCTAGCAATTTGGCTTAGCACCGCCACTGAAGAGTTAGCAGTGACCCTAGGTCCGACTATTGGCGGTTTGCTAAATGCTGTCTTTGGCAACGCCACGGAACTAATTATTGCCCTGGTTGCCCTGAGAGCCGGATTGGTAGACATTGTCAAAGCTAGCATCACCGGAACCATTGTCAGCAACCTGCTGCTGGTGATGGGGCTATCTATGCTCCTAGGCGGACTGCGCTACAAAGAACAGGAGTTTAAACCTGTGGTTGCCCGAATGAATGGTTCCACGATGACATTGGCAGTAATCGCAATCATTTTGCCTGCCATGGTGATTTCTACCTCAAACGTAGTAGAACCCAGTGCGATTACCGGACTCTCACTCTTTGTGGCAGCGGTAATGATTGCGGTCTATGGCTTTACTCTGCTGTTTTCCCTGAAAACCCATAGCTATCTCTATGAAGTGGGAATCGTGGAGTTAGAAGGAGAAGGTTCAGTGGACGGAGACGGGCACGAAAAACCCAATCTTCGGCTGTGGATGGGCGTTTTGCTGGTTGCCACGATTGGAGTTGCTTTTATCTCAGAAATTTTTGTGGGAGCCGTGGAAGAAGCGACAGCGGGATTAGGATTGACTCCTTTATTCACCGGGGTGATTTTGCTGCCCTTGGTGGGCGGTGCCGCCGAGTATGTGACTGCGGTACGCTGTGCCTTGAAAAATAATATGGATTTGTCGGTTTCTGTGGCGATGGGATCGAGTTTGCTGGTAGCGCTGCTGGTGGCACCGCTGCTGGTGATTGTGGGGCAGGTGATTGGGCAACCGATGGATCTGAATTTCAACCTATTCGAGGTGGTGGCGATCGCGATCGCGGTGATTACTGCCAACTTAATTAGCTTGGATGGGCGCTCTAACTGGCTCGAAGGAATGCTGCTGCTAGCCACCTACGCGATTTTAGGTGCCTCATTTTATTTCCATCCTGCATAAAATTAGCCCTTGCGCCAAAACTGAGCCAAAATCTCACTGGCTGGGCGATCCCAGGTGTCGATATGTTGATGAATCAACGCTTCAGCATTCAAGGTGTAAATAGAGTAGCCGTTGAATAGTAGCCTGGGTTTCCACGGTAGGCGCAATGTTCCCCTCACCGTCCATTCAGCCCGAATGGTCTGTTCACTAGCTGGAGAAACTTGATGGACATCAAAATATAATTCTGTAAAAAACAACCGTCCGTGAAATCGGAGTGTCCAGAAAATAATTCGGTAATTGAACTTACCCCGAAATGTGTTGACCGGATCGCGAAAGAAAATATCTTGACTATAGATGTCGTAAGAGATGTCTTGATCAAACAGAGTCGGCAAATCTTGCTTCAGCACCGCGATCGCCTGCTCAAGTTTAGCGGCATACTCCGATTCGCTGAGTGGCTGACTCACAGGATCACTTCCTCAAAATTGATCGTATCGTGGTGCGGATCGGCATGGCTAACGCGGAGTTGCAGATGATCGCCGGGTTCAATCGAGCGAGTGAAGCGCATCGCCATTTCCAGACCTAAATCTTCTAGCAGCACCAGACCTAAGTTTTCGTGTTCCCGCAGCCACCGCAACATTAGAGCTTGCCACACTTCATCGGGCGATCGCCGCAGAAATTCTAAGCCCCAGTAACGGTTCGTTTGCCGCTCAACCGAAACCGCTTCGTACAAAGTGCTGCTCAGAGTCATGGTTATTTCTTGCACCTGCTCTGCCGAAAAGGGCAGCGGTTCTCCCCGCAAATGGGCTTTTAGCTGAAAGTGGGTCAAGAGATCGGTGTAGCGGCGAATTGGGGATGTCACCTGGGTATAGGTTTCCAACCCTAAGCTGGCATGACGTGCCGGGGTAATACTCATTTCGCTGCGGGTCATACAGCGGCGAATGGCACAAAATCGCACGGGACCAGGAGGTAGCAGCATTAACTCTTGTTCTGGGGGCAATTCAGGTTGGGGTTGATGCCGAAAAGGAATCGGCAAGCTATGAGTTTGACCGTAACGAGCAGCGGTTTCTCCTGCCAGAATCATCATTTCAGCGACTAATTGCCGTGCGATCGAGTCTTGCAGGACGTTAATGCTGATTTCGCCCTCTCTCACCTTAATCGAGGATTCTGGCATATGAATGCTGATTGCCCCCTGAGACTGCCGCCAGGTTTGCCGCTGTTTTGCCCACGCCGCGATCGCCTCTAGCTCCGACTCTTCTTGCACACCGCCCAACTCCAGCATTTCGTCCACGTCTTCATAGGTGAGACGGTAGGTTGTTTTAATCTGGCTGGGATGAATGCTGTACTCTTGAATCGCGCCCAG
>JBBSCL010000069.1:0-9888 GCA_038250345.1 Leptolyngbyales cyanobacterium | reverse complement strand
CGCGCATACACGCTAATGCCAACGCCACCTGCTGCGCGGATAGGTGCAATAAAACAAGCTCATCTTCTCGCAGGGTGCAGGGGTGTTTCCACTGCACCGAGAGAACTGCGTTGACTTGGTTGCGGTAAACGGTTGGCGCGATCAAATGAGCCTGGATGCCAGAAGCAGTGTAATGTTCAGCCGCTGACAGATTGCTATCGGCAGGGATATTAAGAGCTACTTGCATCTTCTGGCTAGCGATCGCCTCTTTCGCTAAAACATCTTTGTCTAACCAATTTTCTAAGCGATCGCCATCACTCGCATACACACCACTCATGGTGGCTAATGCGCCATCCTGCACGAGTTGCAAAATGCAGCCATCGGCATGAAAGGTTTTGCCAAAAGCATCGGCGATTGGGTTTAGGCAAGAGTTAAGATCAGCAGCGTCTTGAGCGATTCGTACAATGGCTGAAAGCAAAGCTGTTTGAGATTGCGATCGCTGCAATTCCTCTGTGCGCTGCTTTAACAATTCATAGGTTTCGGCAGCCCGTTGCACGACCGCTTTCAACTCATCTGGATTCCACGGCTTGGTGATGTACTTGTAAACCTGCCCAGAGTTGATCGCTTCCACCAAATCCTCGACATCGGTAAAACCGGTTAGAATAATTCGCATCGTATCGGGAAACTGAGGCACCGTGCGGCTCAAAAACTCAGTCCCCTTCATTTCGGGCATTCGCTGATCCGAAATAATGACTGCAACCTCTCCTTCTGCTTCTAGCACTTGCAAAGCATGCATACCGCTTTCTGCTTTCAGCACCATAAAGTCTCTCCGAAAGGTGCGGTAGAGCAGATCAAGATTGTCTGGCTCATCATCAACCACTAACATTTTTGCCTTCTTCGGTCGCTCTACGCTCATTAACTGGCGACTAATCGTATCTAGCTCAGGAATGGTATATGTCATAGGTGTAAGAATTTTCTAGCAAAACCAAAAGACAGCGTTCACCAAGAGGCAAATGAAGCATAGTCTTAGTCTTACCAAATTGCATCCGTTTATAACGCAAGTGGCAGCGAAATCTGGAAAGTTAGAGTACGAAACGTGTCACTTTGCTGAAAGTACGTAAAGACCTCCCCCTCACCAGCAAAAAACTGGACATCCTTGAAGTGCCTTTCCATGGGATTTTCATTGGAATTGCATTTAAGATTTTGGAAAATTTTCTCTAAGGATATGACTTGGCAGATTGGATTGAGTTGACAACCTGAGCATCGTAGGCTGAAAAATCGTATACAGGCTGGTGAGTTATTTGGGTTAAATAACCCATGTAGTTGTTCATCAAAAAATATACACCTACTATTGCAGCAGCAGAAAACGCGACGAGTGTCCCTGCCAGCATTAATGAAAATTCTTGACGATCGAGCGATTCTTGCATCAGATGCAAAGACCAAGCGACTAGCGCGATCGCAATAACAAGAAGAAGGATTAGCATATGTTACACATCGTAACAGCTACTCAGGAAATGGGGCAGGCGATCGTATAGGAATATTACGTTCTGTCAAATAAGATTTGATTTGTTCAACACTAAGCTGCCCGTAGTGTAATAGAGACGCTAATAAAGCAGCTTCGGCTTTTCCTTCGGTCAAGGCTTCCAAAATGTGTTGGCAGTTGCCTGCGCCTCCAGAGGCAATCACCGGAATTTCTACTTGGTCGGCAATGGCGCGAGTGAGCGCCAAATCATAGCCCGCTTGAGTTCCATCTGCATCCATACTGGTGATTAAAAGTTCACCTGCGCCCCGTTTTGCTAATTCCACTGCCCAGGCGATCGCGTCCAATCCGGTGTTTTCTCGTCCGCCCTTAATAAATACATCCCAGCCTGGATCGGTTGAACCAGCGCGTCGTCGGGCATCGATCGCGACGACGATGCACTGATTGCCAAAGCGATCGCTGGCTCGATCAATCAAACCGGGATCTCGCACAGCCGCAGAGTTGATGCTGACCTTATCGGCACCGGCTCTTAACAATTGTTTAATGGTTTCTAAGCTTTGAATGCCGCCACCCACCGTCAGCGGAATGAAAACTTGTTCAGCGGTGCGATACACCACATCAAAAATGATGTTTCTGTCTTCGTGGGTGGCGGTAATATCCAAAAAAACTAGCTCATCGGCTCCCGCTTGATTGTAGATTTTGGCAAGTTCCACGGGGTCGCCCGCATCCTGCAAATTCACAAAATTTACCCCTTTGACCACGCGCCCTGCTTTCACATCTAAACAGGGCAGAATTCGTTTTGCCAGCATGACTATGACTGTACCTGTAGAGATTAAATCTCCTGAATTTTAACGGTAATTTGGTGGTTTGGCTGGTTAAATCAAACGCAAGACGCTGTTACACTGATGTTTGGTTTTATCCTTCGGAGTTGAAATGGAAGTCGGTCAGAAAGTTCGTGTGCGTCGCTTGCGCGATCGCGTCAACGGCGAGATTATCAGTAAACTCGGTCAAACTGGCGTTATTCAAGACTATAAAATGACAGACGGTAGCGGGGTTGGCTGGCTGGTTCGATTTGATGACAAGTTTTCTACCTGGTTTTTTGAAGATGAAATTGAGCTAGCCTAGTGGTTGCTTTATGTTTTGTGGGTTAAAGAATCGATGGCTTTGATCTTGACGTTTTTAGGGAAGGGCGGCGTAGGACGAACGACGATCGCGATCGCGGCGGCTAAGCGCTTAGCTGGGCAAGGAAAGCGCGTGTTGTTTGCCACCCAAGATGCTGGACCTGCTGCTGGACTTTTAATCGGTTCGGCTTTAGAGGCAGAGCCAACGATGCTGGAACCCAATCTAGACACAGTGCAGCTTCAAGCGGCGGCTTTACTAGAGCGCAGTTGGGCAGAACTCAAACAACTGGAAGCTCAATATCTGCGAACTCCATTCTTTAAAGAAGTCTATGGGCAAGAACTCAGTGTGCTTCCAGGGATGGATGGCGCTCTAGTGCTGAATGCCATCCGAGAATATGATGCGAGTGGCAAATATGACGTGATTGTGTTTGATGGCGCAGGGGATCAAGCAACTTTGCGCCTGTTAGGAATGCCCGAAAGCTTGAGTTGGTATACGCGGCGCTTCCGGCAAGTGTTTGCCAATTCTGATTTGGGTCGCACGGTGTCGCCCTTTTTGCAACCGATCGCCGCTGCCGTGCTGAATGTGAGTTGGTCAGGAGATTTGTTTGACCAACCTCCAACGCAGCAAATGAACAATTTATTTGACCAGGGAACCGCTGCCTTAGCCGACCCTAACCGTGTGGCGGCATATTTAGTCACTACGCCAGATGAGGCTGCTGTTGCCACGGCGAAATATCTTTGGGGTGCCGCTCAGCAAGCAGGCTTGATCGTGGGCGGAGTCATTGTGAACCGGGCAGATGATAGCGGGGCGATTCCCGGAGGGAGTCCTGTGGAAAGCTTCGCTAACGGTTCCCGAATCGCAGCCCAGTTTGAGCCACTGCCTGTCAATTCTGTTTCAGCACAGCCTATTCAGAGTTGGCAACCCTTGATTGATGCCCTGCCTGATTTTGATCAAGCCGCTCAAGCTCCGCGCCCCATGGCTGTGAACGTTGCAGAGCGCAAGGTGAGTTTGTTCTTGCCAGGATTCGATCGCAAGCAGGTTAAGCTGACTCAGTATGGACCTGAAATTACGATCGAAGCGGGTGATCAGCGTCGTAATATCTCGTTGCCACCCGAACTCAGCGGTAAGCCTGTTGTTGGTGCTAAGTTCCAAGATGGCTTTTTAATTATTTCGTTTTAGCTAACCTTTTCCCTGTCCATTTAGCGAAACCTAAATTAGTATGGCTGACTCGAATCCATCCCCATCTCCTCTAGACTCTTCGATTCCCGTCGTTGATGAAGCGATTTCAGACGGCAATCGCGGCAGCAAAGCCCGTCAACTTTTGGGTATGAAAGGCGCTCAGGCGGGAGAAACGTCAATTTGGAAGATCCGCCTGCAACTGATGAAGCCTATCACCTGGATTCCTCTGATTTGGGGCGTGGTGTGTGGGGCAGCTTCTTCAGGCAACTACACTTGGTCGCTAGAAAGTGTTTTGATTGCCGCCGCCTGTATGTTGATGTCGGGTCCATCGCTGGCTGGCTACACCCAAACCATGAACGATTTTTACGATCGCGAGATTGATGCGATTAATGAACCCTATCGCCCCATTCCCTCTGGTGCAATTTCCATTCCGCAAGTAGTCACCCAAATTTGGGTTCTTTTAGCCGCAGGCATTGGGGTTGCCTATGCACTCGATCTATGGGCAGGGCATTCTTTTCCCATTATGACGGTGCTGGCGTTGGGCGGCTCTTTCCTGTCCTACATTTATTCTGCGCCCCCGCTGAAGCTGAAAAAAAATGGCTGGCTGGGCAACTATGCGTTGGGTGCCAGCTATATTGCGCTGCCGTGGTGGGCAGGGCACGCGCTGTTTGGTCAACTAAACCCCACAATCATGGTGCTGACTTTGTTTTATAGCTTGGCAGGGTTGGGAATTGCTGTGGTTAATGACTTCAAAAGTGTGGAGGGCGATCGCCAAATGGGGTTGCAATCACTGCCTGTTATGTTTGGTATTGACACTGCCGCCTGGATTTGTGTGTTGATGATTGATCTCTTTCAAGCTGGCATTGCCGTCTATCTAATTTATATTCATCAGAATCTATACGCTGCACTGTTGTTGCTGCTAATCATTCCTCAAATCACATTCCAGGATATGTATTTTCTTCGCAATCCTTTAGAAAATGATGTTAAATATCAAGCTAGCGCTCAGCCGTTTCTTGTGTTAGGAATGTTGGTTGCGGCGATCGCGCTAGGTCATTCAATTAATTGATAAATGCTTGATTTTTGCTATCATCAAATCCGTTGAATAAACGATGTTTGAGTAAGCGTTCCTTGGTGGTGAGGTTTTAGTGGGCGATTTCATCTCAAAGCTGAAAAGCTTATCAGATAAGAACAGCAACACTCAAGCGCAAAAAAAAGGCGTTTCAGCGGCTAGCGTCCCGCCTTCCTCTGATGGCGATCAGCAAGAGGATCAGCTTAAATCGGCTCCGCCTTCTGCGAACCGTTCCGCTTTACAAAAATTCTCATCGGCGCTCAGATTGCCGCAGATAGTTGATAAAGCATCAGCAGTGACTCACCTTTCCTATAAGGGGCGTTCGATTTATCGCCATAAGCGCTTGTGGTTAGCTTGCTTAGGGTTAGCGGCTGGAGGCACTCTGGCATGGGGCTATTCGTCTTTAGATCGCACTTTACCCAGTACGGATGATATTCCAAAGTTCGTGCGGCGCGGTACTTTGACGATTAAAGCGGCAGACGGCACTATCTTGCAGCAGCAGGGTCCTGCAACCCGCGAAAAGCTGACTCATCAGCAATTGCCCGAAAAATTGGTAGAAGCTTTTATAGCAGCAGAGGATCGTCGTTTTTACCAGCACAGCGGTATTGATTTTCTATCCATCGGACGGGCGATCGCCAAAAATATAGTGGCACGAGACGTGGTAGAAGGGGCTAGCACCATTACTCAACAGTTAGCCCGGATTGTTTACTTAAACCAAGAGCAGAGCCTCAAGCGCAAAGTGCAAGAAGCGATGATGGCTCAAAAAATCAACCGGGAACTATCGAAAGAAATGATCCTGGAACGCTATCTAAACCTGGTCTACTTAGGGTCAGGTGCCTATGGCGTGGGAGATGCCGCCTGGGTGTTTTTTGGTAAGTCGGTCGATGAACTCACTCTGTCTGAAACCGCCACGATCGCCGGATTGCCCCCAGCCCCCAGCGTCTACTCGCCTTTGGTCAATCTCCAGGAAGCCCAAGAACGCCGCGACATTGTGCTAGCCCGCATGGTAGAAGTCGGCTACATTAGCGAAGCCGAAGCCAGCGCCGCCAAAGCAGAAGAGCTAACGATTAAACCCAGCACACCGAAGAAGATCTACAGCGATACGCCCTACTTCACAACCTACGTTCAGCAGCAGTTGCCAAAATACGTCTCTAAAGAAGTTTTAGAAGAAGGGGGCTTAACGGTAGACACAACCCTCAACCCGCAGTGGCAAAAGAAAGCGGATAGTGTGATTCTGGGCGCAATCAAAAATATTGGTCCTTATGAGGGATTTGCACAGGCGGCAATGGTGGTGATTGACCCTAAAACAGGAGAAATCCGCGCGATGGTGGGCGGCGATGACTATAAAAAGAGTCAGTTTAACCGAGCGACTCAGGCACAACGTCAACCCGGCTCTTCATTCAAGACCATTGTTTACACGACTGCTTTATCCGCAGGTTTTTCACCTTACAATAGCTACCAAGATGCCACCTACATGGTGGATGGCTATAAGCCTAAAAACTCTAATCGTAAACATGCGGGTTGGATGTCGATGCGGGATGCGATCGCCCAATCAGTCAACGTCATTGCCGTTAAAGTGTTGGTGGATGTTGGATTTGAACCGACTATCAAAATGGCAAAAGCAATGGGGATAAAATCTAAGCTGTTACCCGCCTACTCCTTGGCGCTAGGCTCCTCAGAAGTGAATTTGTTGGAACTCACCAACGCCTACGCAACTCTAGCAAACAAAGGCAAATTTATTGAAGCTCACGCAATTCGCCGGATCTTCGATCGCAAAGGTCGAGTCATTTACGATGCCAGCTTCAAGCCTAAGCAAGCCGTTGATATCGGCAGCGTAGCAATCATCACCTGGATGCTGCGAGGCGTAATCAGCAGTGGCACCGGACGACCCGCCGCGTTAGATCGCCCAGTTGCCGGAAAAACCGGAACCTCTGAAAATGCCCGCGATCTCTGGTTTGTTGGCTACATTCCTCAGTTGGTTGCAGGGGTATGGCTAGGCAATGACGATAACCAACCTACAGCAAGCGCGAGTGCCACAGCAGCCGAACTCTGGCACAACTTTATGATGTCTGCAACGAAAGGAATGGCAGTCGAAAAGTTTCCAGAGTTGCCAAAGCTAGAAGGACGAAAGGGCAGCATCAAAGCCAAGCCTATTCGCCCCAACTCAGCAAAATCAGGATTTTACGATCCAGAAGATGCCTCTGGCAGTTCATCCGGCTACGATGGTTCTAATCCCAATAGCTCCGGCGGCTCATCGGATTCTTCTGGTTCAGGCTCCTATTCAAGCGGCAATTCTGAGCCATCCCGCTCCTATGAACCCGCTCCTGCTGCCCCAAGCTATCAGGCTCCAGCGGCTCCAGCACCCCAACCTCCTATGAATGAAGCTCCAGCCCCACCGCCTGCTGTAGAATCTGCACCACTTGCTCCTGTGAACCCAGAGCCGCCACCACCGCCAGCATCCGCTCCGGTTGCGCCTCCCGCTAACTAGGAATTGCTACTTCAAGTAGGCAACTGTCACGCCTGCACCACCCTCTTCGCGGCTGGCAATTTCATAGCGATCGACTAAGGGATGCTGCTGTAAAAATGCCTGAACTCCTTGACGCAGTTTTCCAGTGCCATGTCCATGAATGATCCATAGGGTTGCTTCAGATCCAGAAAGGGCTTTATCGATCGCGGGTTCAGCATCGGCAACTCGACTCCCGCGAATGTCAAGTGTGTTGTGAGAGGTGCGAATCACGGGAGTAGGAGAGGTGTCGGGTGTCGGGTGTCGGGCTTCGACTTGAGCGCTCAGCCGAACGGTGTCGTGTTTATTTTTACCTGCAACCTCTTGATTTTTAGCGGCTGGTTTTTCTGGCTGGAGAGGTTTTTCGCCGTCTAGGGATTCAATGTCGGCTAGGGCAACCGTCATTTTCATCAGCCCGAAGCGGACGGTTAATTCGTTGGCATCATTCGGAGCGGTCAGCACTTCTGCGGTTTGCCCCAATCGCGGAATCCGAATGCGATCGCCCACTTTTGGCTGAAAACCTGCTTTCGGCTGGGGTTTTACGGGTCGTGGCAAATGCTGTTCACCCAATTGATTGAGTGAATCGGTTGCCTGCTGCGCCGCTTGCGCGGTCGGTCCTTTTTGGAGATGACGAATCACTTGGGCGACTTCACGTTTTGCCTCTGCGATCGCCGCCTGCACCGCTTGTTCTTGGGCAAGTTGCAGCGATCGCTCTCGCTCCTGTAGCGCTGCCGCCTTCTGAGAAACTTCTCCATATAGCCGCTCTGCCTGTTTCAATAGCTCTTCAGCTTCTTGGGATTTCGTTTCTTGCCGCCGCCGTTGAGCTTCCAACCCGGCAATCACATCATTAATTTCTTGAGAGGCTCCGCCCACATAGGTCTTTGCCTGTTCAATAATCTCGCTGCTCAATCCCAGTCGTTGAGCAATCGTCAACGCATTCGATCGCCCTGGAATGCCCCACAGCAGCCGATAAGTAGGCGACAGGGAGACATCATCAAACTCCACCGACGCATTTTCAAATCGTTCATCTTGGTACTTGAGCGCCTTCAATTCTCCAAAGTGAGTCGTAGCAATCGTCAACGCCGCATGATCTGCCAAATATTTGAGCAACGCGATCGCCAAGGCGCTTCCTTCAGAAGGATCGGTTCCAGCACCCACCTCATCAAGCAGGACGAGAGAGTGCAGGGACTTAGGTGTCGGGTGTCGAGTGTCGAGTGTCGAGTACAGAGTGTCGAGTACGGAGTGAGGCGTAGGAAACTGTTGATTGTTTTCTTGTTCCTCTTCCCCTAATCCCTGCCCCCTGCCCCCTGACTCCTGCTCTAGTGCTGCCAAAATTCGACTGATGCGGCGAATGTGACCTGAAAAAGTGGAAAGGCTTTGCTGCAAGGATTGTTCGTCGCCGATATCTGCCAGAATTTGATCAAACCAGGGAAGTTCCACGGGTTCACGGGCTGGCACAAATAAACCGACTTTTGCCATCAGCATTGCCATGCCAATGGTTTTTAGGGTCACTGTTTTGCCTCCGGTATTCGGTCCAGTAATGGCAATCACCCGCAGATGGGGCTGCATGACTAAATCGATCGGCACTACGGGGTTGCCTTGCTCGTGCTGCTGCTGCCAAATTAGTAAGGGGTGGCGGAGATTACGAAGAGTGATGGATTCGGAGGTTGCAATAAATCGGGGTGGATTGGCACCGAGCCACAGGCTATAGCGGGCACGAGCGGCAGCTAGATCAAGGGTGGTCGAGATCGCCAATAGCCTCTCCAAATCTGGCTTCACAGCCGCAACTTTTTCGGTCAGCGATCGCCGAATGGCTTCTTCCTCGGTTTCTTCCTGGCGCTGAAGCTGGCGCAATTGATTATTTAAGTTCACCGTTTGGTGCGGCTCAATGTAGAGCGTTGCACCACTGGTAGACGCATCATGCACAATTCCAGGGATGGCATCTTTTTGAGGCGCTTTCACGGGGATGACAAACCGTCCGGCTCGTTGAGTAATCACCGATTCCTGAACCGCCCCCGCTTTTCGCTGCAAAATGCTGTGCAGCATACTGTAAATGCGATCGCGCACTTGGCGCAGTTGCTCACGAATGCCTGCCAGCTTCTGACTTGCCCGATCCATCACCTCCCCATGATCATCAATGCAGTGATGGATGTCTTGTTCGATTTCGGGATAGGTTCGCAACTCTTGCACCAGTGCATTCAAAACCTCAAGTTCGGGGTAATGGTCAATCACCCGACGCAGATTGCGCGCCCCAGCTAAGGTTGTGGCGATCGTCAGCAGTTCTCTACCCGCTAAACTTCCTTGCAGGGCTGCCCGTTCCAACGCATCACCAATATCCCCAATTCCGTCAAAATTCAGTCCACTGCTGCGGCTTTCCAGGTCATAGACTTCTCGCGTTTGTGCCTGTAACGTGAGCGCTTCCTCTAAATGAGTCGGAATTTTTAACTGTCGTGCCGCGATCGCGCCCAATTTTGTAGCAGCAAACGTTGAAAGGTGCTGGCAAAGCCGTGACCATTCCAACAACTCAAGCGTCTCTGTTTGAATCAATGTCCTAGG
>JBBSCL010000068.1:0-10015 GCA_038250345.1 Leptolyngbyales cyanobacterium | reverse complement strand
ACGGAATTCGGGTCTCAGCAGGTAGCTCTAAAATCTCACACAGGGTAGACCAATGCTGTTGGCTGAAATCAGCTAAAGGGCGATAGCCCCGATACCCACACATAGTGCCTAACAGAATCAGCATTAATACCAACCAGAGGGAGTGACGTTTGCCTTTACCTTTGCGATAGTCCGGGATTTGTTGCAATTGTTCAATTAAGTTCAGAGTTTGAGTCATAGCACTGAGACAACACATCTCACTCCATTCTCGTTTTTATCTGAATAAATGAAACCACCCTGCTTCTCCTATTTTGGGAGTAGACCGCAGGGCGTGCGAAGCAGGGGTTAGGGGATGAGGGCAGTTCGGCGATTCGCTAAGTTGACATGATCTCAACAGGATTCACTATTGCTACCACCGAATCGGCGGCGGTGCGGGTTCGTAAGGCTGATAAACTGGGGCGACTGGTTCGGTCGGGGGGGGAGCAGGCTCCACTGGGGGTGGTGGGGCGCTTTCTAGAGAAGGAGAAGTATAAGGGCGGGGATATTTAGGGGTGTAGGGTTGGCTACGTGGAACGCTTTCTCTATATGGGGCGCTTTCTGATGGTTCACTCTCTGACGGCTCATCCGTTGGGGAATCTGAATCTTTTGGCGCGAAATCTTCAGAGTAGGACGGAAAACGAGGATTTGCAGGAGTGGGGTTTAATGCACGGCGAGAGTTTTCGATCGCGGTTTCCTGTGCCCGAATTCGAGCGAGTTCTGCGGCTCTAATTTCGGCTTGCCAGCTACCGATCGCGCCTTGAGCCTGCCCATAGAGCGATCGATTGGGGGCAATTTCCGCCGCAGTTTGGATGGCTCCATTCAAATTCCCTTGGGATGCCAACGCCAATGCTCGATTTAAGGTGGGCTGATCTTGAATGGTTTGAATATTTCCAGTCCAAGCCGCCACGAAGGTTTGAGCTTCCGGGCGTAAAGGACGACCTGCCTTGACAATATTTGCTTGGGCGATCGCGGCTTGTAGTGCCGGAATTGAGCCTTTCTCTGCAAGTTTTTGGGCATAGGCAAGATAGGGCAAATCTTCAGACTTGAGCAATTCTTGCTGCCAATAGGCAACCAGGGTTTGGGCTTGGGCGCGGCGGGGGCGATCGCTGGTGATTTGTTTTCCTTGCCAGAGGGCAAGTTGAAGCGCTTGCGGATGCGGCAAACTGCCCACTGCCCAGCCTAGCTGAAGCAGCGAGAAATCTTGGAGTTGGGCTTTCCAGCTTTTTAAGTTGGCTTGTGCTTGAGGATAGTAGCGACTGTCAGGCTGAAGCAAATCTACGGTGGCGATCGCGGCAGTGAGGTTCCAAAGCTGGGGTAGGGTTGGCTTCAGTGTGGTGCGGCTGCCCAAAGAATGGCTGCGTGCCTGAGCCAGCCAAACTAAATCCTGCGCGGTTTGAGTCAGCTTAGGGTTGGGAACCACCAGCTTTGCCAGCGCCATTGATTCAGCCAGATTGCCCTTCACCCAATTTTGATAGCTCAAGGCTAGGAGTGTTTCGCTCCACTGGCTCAGCAATTTTTGAGCGTCACTCCAAGCATAGGTTGTGGTGTCCATGCGGCTTGCCACGGCGATCGCGGCTCCTAACTGCGGCGGCTGTTTAGGCTTGGCGACCTCTTGGGCTTGAGCAAAGTATCGGCGACTGCGCTGTTCCGACTCAAGCTGTTGTGCCAGAGCGTTGGGTCGTTCGTAGCGCCAGTAGTCTTGGGTGAACTCTCGCAGTAAGCCAATTTTTGCGGTTGCAATATCCCACCGTTGGGCTTTTAAAGCGGTTTGGGCTGCCGTGGCGATCGCTTCCCCTTGCTGCCAAAATTGCCGCCATTTCGTCATGTCTGCCTGCGCCTCTGGATAAAGTGGACTCGTTTTAGGAATGCGGCTTGCCAGTTCCACGGCTCCAGTTAGGTCACTTTGAACAATGCGATCGCGGGCGGCTGTCAAAATAGGCTGCGACCATTCTGCAATCAACCGCTGCGCTTCTCGATAAAGCGGATGGTCAGGTGCCCAGTGATTTAAGGTATCCATCCCGGCTAACAGTTTGGGCAATTCTCCAGACCGAGCCGCTTCTTGGGCACAGTAGAGTTGCTCCATGTCGGTAGATAAGGATGAAATCTTTTGGCAATCGGCTGAAGGGGGCGGCGTTGTTAACCACCACAGGGCGGCTGCACTAATACTGCCCACCACAGAAAAAACGCTGACGCTGACCAATAGCCAACGCCAAGACTTTGTCCGAGACCATAGCGACCGAGAACGGTTAGTTTTCTCTAATGCCACCGTTAACTTAGAGCTGTCTTGCCCCATCTCCACCAAGTTGCCAGAGCTATCAGACTGATCCAGTTCAAACGGATTTGATTGTTTGCCTACCATATTTCCTCCCCACCAGCACCCCTCCAAGCCACCATGTCAATCCCGCCCAGCAATTCTACAAAGCAGATCTCTCACGAGAATCGCCAAACTAATTGGCAACAATAATCTAGTGTATCCAGCGAATCTGCGTTATTTTAGCCGTAAAGATGACTAGCGCTCAGATTCCTTTTTCACGGGTGAGATGAGATGTCAGGAAATAGTCATGATTTATTTCACCCTGCCCACGCGATCGAATGGATAGAATCGCAAAACGGCACGACCAATAATATTTTGACTCGGTAAAAAGCCCCAAACATGGGAGTCGTTGCTGTTGGGGCGGTTATCGCCCATGACGAAAAATTGACTGGGCGGAACTTTTACAGGCTCCAGCAGGTAATTGGGCGGTGCGGCAATGTAAGGTTCTACCAGAGCTTGATCGTTAACATACACCTTGCCATTCATCACCTGAACCGTTTGACCGGGCGTGGCAATAATCCGCTTGATGAATGCCTGATCTTTGGCAAATCCTAAACTCTGAAGTTGCGGCGGTGGATCAAAAACAATGATGTCGCCAAAACCGGGGGGATGCAGTCGGTAGGAGACTTTTTCAACCACGAGGCGATCGCCCACTTCCAGCGTTGGCACCATCGAATCGGATGGAATAAAGCGCGGCTCAGCCACAAATATCCGAATCAGCAGCGCCAAAATCAGCGCAATAAACAGAATTTGAAAGTTATCCCACCAAATCTGACCGGGAGATTTGACCGCAGGAATCGGCAGGGATGGTTTTTGCTCGGAAGTCTTTTCGGAAGTCATAGCCTCCATTGTCGCAAGCGTAGGGCACAGAGCGCAACCTATCGACCAGGTGAAACTGATTCTTTGGCTCCCCCATGCCTCATTGCCATGCATTCCATTCAGTAGAGTTGGAATGCTTACAGCGATTTTTAGTAGAGTGGGCAGTGTCCACAATTTCTCAAAGCGTTTCACCGCAAAAGGTTTGGGCAGTGCCCAAAGACGATCGCCCTATATTGAGGCTGTCCCAACGCCCCGAAGACTCGCCTTAATCATGCGGTGATACGCTTGAGGAGATTATTTAAAGTAAATCCTATGACCCTCACTGCTAACTTGACAGATCGCCCTGTTTTAGATGAATTGATTGATGGGTTACCCAATATCTCAGGCTGGGAAGATGCGCTTGAAAGTGTGACCAATCAGCAAGCGTCAGTATTTTTGCCCACTACAAATCTAAAGCTTGGGTCGATAAAATCTGCCTTTGCGATCGCCCTACATATGCACCAGCCCACCATTCCCGCCGGATGGAATGGCGCGTTGATCAACAACTTGCAGCAGATGTTCGAGCATCCCAACGACGGCGACAACCACAACGCGGGCGTGTTTGCCTGGTGCTATTCCCGCATGGCTGAGTTCATTCCCGAACTGGTCGCGCAAGGCTGCAATCCCCGCGTCATGCTCGACTATTCTGGCAATTTGCTCTGGGGCTTGCGGCAGATGGGGCGCGGCGATGTGCTGGATAACCTGAAACGAATTACCTGCGACCCCACCTATCAGCCCTATGTGGAATGGCTGGGCACCATGTGGGGACACGCGGTTGTACCTTCCACGCCAATTCCTGATATCAAGTTGCATATTCAAGCATGGCAGCATCACTTCGCCGCAATTTTTGGCTGGGATGCGATCGCCCGTGTCAAAGGCTTCTCTCCTCCAGAAATGCACCTGCCCAACCATCCCGACACGCTCTACGAATTCATCAAAGCGCTGAAAGAGTGCGGCTATCGCTGGATGATTGTCCAAGAACATTCCGTTGAAACTCTCACAGGCGAAGCTTTGAGCGATAAACATTTGCCTCATCGCTTAATTGCGCGTAACTCCAAAGGCGAGATCACCAGCCTGACGGTGTTAATCAAAACTCAAGGCTCAGACACCAAGCTGGTTGCCCAGATGCAGCCCTACTACGAAGCAAAATCTCAATCCAGCGATCGCAGCATCAATGGCATTTCCGTGCCGCCGTTGGTGACGCAAATCAGCGATGGCGAAAATGGCGGCGTGATGATGAATGAGTTTTCCTCTGCCTTTAAAAAGGTGTGGCATGAAATGGGGCAAAATCCGGATGTCGTAGGCATGACGGGCACTGAATATTTAGAACTGATTGAAGCGGCTGGAGTGAAGCCTGAAGACTATTTTGCCTGTCAACCGATTGGGCAACACCAGATTTGGCAGCGCGTTTCCCCGGAAAGCGTTACCCCCGCCGCAATAGAAGCCGCGATCGCCGATGCTAAACAGGCAACCCCCAACTTTCATATGGAAGGCTCTTCTTGGACAAGTCACATGAGTTGGGTGCAAGGCTACGAAAATGTCCTCACGCCAATGAATCAACTCAGCGCCCGTTTTCACGAAAAGTTCGATCCACTGCTGACAAATCAACCCAATCATCCCGATCAAACATCTGTTACCCGTACCGCTGATTATCGTCAGGCTCTGCTCTACAACCTCTTACTGCAAACCAGTTGCTTTCGCTATTGGGGGCAAGGAACCTGGACCGATCACGCCCGTTCCCTATTTGAAAAAGGCATGGCAACCATTAGCTAAGGATCACGGATTAAATAACATCGACAACTCCCTGTACGGGCGTAGCATTCGGCAGATGACTCTGCTTGAGTTGCAAGGGTTTTTGCCCGAATGCTACGCCCCTACCAAATCTCGAACTTATTTAATTTCCATTCCTAAAGACATAGATGAAGAATAGATAGCCTCATCCAGACTAAACTCATCTACTCTTTATAAGATTCTCTTTCTAGAGATAGATAACATCATTGGATGAATAGATAGAGAATTTAAGACGGTGTTCTATTATTCCAATCTGTGGGTCAATTAAAGTTGTGCTAGTTAAACAGACTTTTTTCACCTGAAGAATCTCTACAGCAGACTTAACATGCATTAGGATATTTCATTCAAAATGAACCCCGAAAGAATTTTGGACTCAGCATCTTGCACTCACCACGAATTTTGGGGTTAAGTGTTGGTCTGCCACTGGGTACAAACTAAATTTCACGACTGAAGCCCTGCTAAAGCCAACCGCAATGAACGATGCATCCAATTCGTTAGATGAAACTGTAGGAAAAGGACTAGAAGCGATTCCCGTAGGAAGTCCTGTGGAAAGCTTCCCTAACGTTTCACGAATCGCACCTCTACCGATAAACGAAGCCGCACGATTAGAAGCACTCAGGCGATATAACATTCTGGATACGCCACCTGAATTAGCGTTCGATCGCATCACTTCACTAGCCGCGCGTTTATTTGATGTGCCGATCGCTCTGGTTTCTTTGATCGATGCATCCAGAGGATGGTTCAAGTCTTGCTACGGCTTCGACCTACAAGAAGTGCAGCGAGATGCCACCATTTGTAACTTTGCGCTCTTATCTAATGAAGTTTTGGTCATTCCCGATACGCGCCAAGACGATCGCCTAACCTGCAATCCATTTGTGCAAAACGAACCGGGGTTACGCTTTTATGCAGGGGCACCGTTAATCACTCAAGATGGTTTCAACTTAGGCACTCTCTGTTTATTAGATACAAAACCGCGTCCAGCTTTGACCCCCGATCAGCAAGCAAACCTAGCCGATCTCGCGGCAATGGTGATGGATGAGCTAGAACTACGCTTAGCCACTCACAAAATTTCTCAGATTGACGCAGCATTAGTCGAGGTGACTAAAAGCGTTGCAGTGGTGACGGGTGAAGCATTTTTTGATGCCTTAGTGCAACGCTTCACCAAAGTGCTAAAAGTCGATTATGCCTATGTTGGTTTAGTTAAAGAAGATGACCCGGAAGCCATTCGAGCGATCGCCACCTGTGCCAAAGGTCAACTGATCGACAACTTTGAATATTCGCTGCGAGATACTCCCTGTGAAGCGGCGATCGCGCAACGAAAATTGTGTTGCTATCCTAATAGCGTCCAAACTTTGTTTCCCAACGCCCCACTGCTGAAACCTTTGAACGTAGAAAGCTATGCAGCAATCCCGTTTTTTGACTCGGCTGGCGTGCCTCTAGGAATTTTAGGCATCATGCATGGCAAGCCGTTAGAAAATGTGCAGCTTGCAGAATCCCTATTGACACTCTTTGCGCTCCGGGTTGCAACGGAGCTAGAGCGCCAGCAGACGGAAGCAACACGGCAACAGGCTCAGCGAAATTTAGAACATCAGGTTATCCAGCGAACCGCAGCACTCTCTAAAACAAACCAACTCCTGTCGTTGGAGGTGATAGACCGCCAGCAAGCCGAAGCCGCCCTGCAACAAGAACAGGAAGTGCTAAAGGTGCTGCTGGATAATGTGCAGGCGGGCATTGTCGCGTGCAATGCTGAAGGCGTTTTGACCTTATTCAATGGAGCGGCACGAAACTTTCATGGATTGCCAGAGCAGCCCCTAGCGCCAGAACAGTGGGCAGAGCATTATGACCTGTACTTGCCAGATGGCAAAACCCAAATGGCTAAAGCGGATATCCCTCTATTTCGGGCATTGCAAGGAGAGATCGTCAACCAGGTTGAGATGGTGATTTCCCCAAAGCAGGGCACGGCGCGATCGCTCCTTGCCAGCGGACAGACACTCGCCGACGCTCAAGGCAACAAACAGGGCGCAGTCGTGGTCATGCATGACATTACCGAGCGCAAACAAGCAGAAGCGGTGCGCTTACGCCTTGCCGAGGAACGCACTCAACTCATCCAGCAGCAAGCTCAAGAACAGGCTGCCCGTTTGGAAGCTGAAGCCGATCAGCAGCGATCGGCGTTTCTCGTTGCTATCAGTATGGCACTGGCAGCTTCATTGGACTACGAATCGACTTTGAAGAGCGTGGCTGATGTGGTCGTGCCGTATTTTGCAGATTGGTGCGCGATCGACCTATGGCAAAATCAATCAATTGAGCGGGTCGCGATCGCTCACTGTAATTCAGAGAAGGTGAAATTGGGTTGGGAACTCCAGCGAAAATATCCGAAACGGTTGAATGATGCGGCGGGAATCGCCAGGGTTCTCCGAACGGGGCAGGCTTATATGGTGGCTAAGATCCCAGATGATGCCCTTTCAGCGACGGCTCAAGACGCGGAACATCTGCAAATTTTGCGCGAACTGGGCTTAAAATCTCGCATTATCGCGCCATTGATCGCCCGTGGACAAATTTTGGGCGCGATTTCGTTTGTGACGGCTGAATCCGATCGCCATTACAGCCAAGTTGATTTGGCATTAGCAGAAGATATTGCCCATCGCGCCGCCATCTCGATTGATAATGCGCGGCTTTACCAAGAAGCTCAGCAGGCACAACAAGCCGCCGAGCGATCGGCAGAGCGGCTTGCTAGACTTCAATCCGTTACGGCTGCTTTTTCCGAGTCGGTCACCCCCGATCAGGTGGCTCAAGTCATTGCCGATCAAGGGATTGCTGCACTGGGCGCTAATTTTGCGATCGTTGCATTGCTGAATGAAGCGGCGGCTGAGCTAGAAATCGTCCGATTGGTAGGCGATCATTTCTCACGGGGCGAAGGCTTACAGCGATTTTCTATTAATGCGCCCCTGCCGCTTGCAGAAGCCGTCCGCACAGGACAGCCGATTTGGGCGGAGCCGCCTGAAACGCTAACCGTCTACTATCCCCATTTGGCTGAACTCTATCCACAGTCGAAGTTGGGTGCCTTAATTTCTATTCCTCTGATGATCGAAGGTCATGCCGTTGGCGGCATATCACTAGGTTTTACCGATCCGCAGTTGTTGGATGAGGAGCAACAAGCCTTTATTCTGTCGCTTGCTCAACAATGTGCCCAGGCGATCGCTCGTGCCCACCTTTACGAATCTGAACGCATTGCTCGAAATAATGCTGTTCGCGAAGCAGCCCGCAGCGCCAAAGCAAATCGAGTCAAAGACGAGTTTTTAGCCGTGTTATCTCATGAGTTACGCACGCCGCTGAACCCTATTTTGGGCTGGGCTAGTCTCCTTCGCAGCGGCAAACTAGATGCCGCAAAAACAACCCATGCGCTAGAAACCATTGAGCGCAACGCTAGACTTCAAACTCAACTGATTGAAGATCTATTAGACGTTTCGCGCATTTTGCAAGGCAAGCTCAAGTTAAATATTGCGCCTGTAAATCTAGCCTTCACTGTCCAAGCGGCGCTTGAAACCGTGCAATTAGCCGCAGAAGCAAAGGGAATTGAACTAAGGATTGATCTAGAAGAAATCAGCGGGGACATTACAGAAAACTCCTCATCTGTGACTGCTCACCCTTCCCGGCTGATGGTTCTAGGTGACTCAGTTCGACTACAGCAAATTATTTGGAACTTGCTCACCAATGCGATTAAATTCACTGCTGCTGGAGATTGGGTAAAAATTCGCCTCAGCTCTAGCAATCGCCACGCTCAGGTTCAGGTGATCGACAGTGGCAAAGGCATTCATCCAGATTTTTTGCTCCATGTGTTTGAATACTTTCGGCAAGCCGATTCCACCACCACTCGGAAGTTTGGTGGCTTGGGGTTAGGCTTGGCGATCGTGCATCACTTGGTAGAACTGCATGGCGGAACCGTGCAAGCCGACAGCTTAGGCGAAGGCAAGGGCGCTACATTTACCGTTAGGCTGCCGCTATTAGAGAGCAACCAATCCGCATCAGCGAATCAAGAAGACATCGCTTCTTCATCTAGTCTTTACTTGCCACTTCAGGGAGTTCGAGCACTTTTGGTAGATGATGATGCCGATGCACGAGATCTAGCGGCTTTTATTCTGGAACGGGCAGGCGCGATCGCCACGGTTGTAGATTCCGGGATCGCGGCTTTAGAGTGCTTCTCGCAAACTAGACCAGACGTAATTATTAGCGATATTGGGATGCCAAGAAAAGCTGGTTACGAGCTGATTCGAGACATTCGCACCCTGTCAACGGCTCAAGGCGGACAAACTCCCGCGATCGCCCTAACTGCCTATGCTGGAGAAATTGATCAGCAGCAAGCCCTTGCCGCCGGGTTTCAGACTCATATGACCAAGCCAGTGAATGCTGAGGAACTGGTGCGGGCGATCGCGCAGTTCGCTAGAAAAGCCGCAGCCTCACACCATAATATTGATTAGGTACAAACGGTTTTGATGGTGCTAACCCGCTTATCTTGTCATTTGTGGAAACTTTATCCCAATCCAAACAGAAAATAGGAATTTTTGGGGGAACCTTTAACCCACTCCACTGGGGACATTTGATGGTGGCTGAAACGGCACTCGATCAATTTGCCTTAAATGGTGTTGTTTGGGTGCCAACTTTTCGCCCGTCGCACAAATCGGTTGAGCTGCTGGGCTTTGAACACCGACTTGAAATGGTGAAACAGGCGATCGCGCACCATCCAGCATTTTGGGTTTCTGATATAGAGCAGCAGCGGCAAGGTAATTCTTATGCTTTGACCACGCTACTTGATTTAGAAGCCCTGTACCCAAACCCTGATTGGCATTGGATTATTGGATTGGATGCTTTCCAATCTTTACCCCGCTGGTATCGCAGCGCCACTGTCGCCGCCCAATGCACTTGGCTAGTCGCACCCAGAAATGATCAGAACTCTTGCACAATCTGCCAGCAAGTTGCAGACCATTTTATAGATCAGAAAATTCCTTTCCATTGGCAGTTGCTAAGTATGCCACAGGT
>JBBSCL010000067.1:0-10020 GCA_038250345.1 Leptolyngbyales cyanobacterium | reverse complement strand
TGGGTGGGGTCTGTTCAGTTCGGAGTTTAGGCGCGATGGTGCCTAATTCACGGTGTTGTTTGAGTAAATTGTGGACAAAACTTAAGGTGACTCCAAAGTTTTTAGCTAGCTGACGTTGTGAAATCTCACCAGACTCATAAGCATCGACAATTTTCTGGCGCAAGTCTAGAGAGTAAGGCTTCATATCCCCTATTAACCATCGATAGAGTTCTGGTTTTAACTGTACTACACTAGATTGATAACTGCTATAACAAAGTTGATGGTCATTTAGACAGCAAAGCGAAGAAGGAAAAAGGAAAAAAGAAAAAGTATCGCGATAACTTTAATGGGGTTGCCAATGTGATGGGAAGCAGCCAGAGTTGTTGACGTTTGAGAGGATGAATGTAGGGAATCAATTAGAATTGTGTTGGGCAGTGCCCACCCTACTCTAAATGACGATGACTCAAAGGATTGATCAGCTAACGCCTGAACAACAAGCCCTGATTCCGGTGTATCGGGAGAAGTGGCGGAGAATTGTGCGTTCAACGGAAAGAATTGATCAGGAAAAGGCTACAGAAGCGATCAGAGAAATATACGCATTTTGTAGGAAAAAAGAGCCGAAAATTCTTTTCTTTGATAGTCCTCATGCAGCTTTAGAGTTAATTCTGAGCAAAATAGGGATCAGTTTTTGGAGTAACGAGATCGGTCGTCCACTTTCTGAAAAGATACAAGCCGGAACAAAGAATACAGTAGAAAGGCAAACTCGTATAGAGCTTGACGCAAAATTTGGTGAGGATTTTAGAAACACATTAAGAGAGGCTTTTAATGTGTGGTATCCCCTCGAAGGACTGCTTGGGGGAATTTCTCATACAAGTATTATTCAAAGAGATTTAGATCAGCCAGGAACACTAAAATATAAGTTCTTTAATGACAAATTTTGCAATTACCTCTCAAGTGAGGAGCAAGCTTATACGATAAGTTTTTATGATTTTTGTATTTCAGTTCTGAATTGTAATTACTGTCCAGAATCCTTGTGGTCAGTTTTTCAAACAATTGCTGAGTCACTTTACTGGATTTTCCCATATGAGAATATTTGCTTTACTTGCGATCGCCCCCGCATTCTTCTTTTTGATGTGGAAAACCGACTCCATGCTGAAGGTGAACCTGCGATTCAATTTGTAGATGGCTACAGTTTGTTTTCCTATCAGGGTGTCACTTTGCCAAGAAAAACAGGGGACTCTGCATCTCAATCAATTACAGTGTGATCGCAAAGTCTTCTTTTAAGTCTGTTCAACTTAATCACCACATGCAGCTTAAAGGAAAGCACCAAACCGCGATCGCCCGAAGAGAATCGTAAAATGGAAGCAACTTATAGCGATCGCCATAGTTTGCATTACAGGCGCACAAATTTTTCACCTATAAATTTTTCAAGGTTTTGGGGCGATCGCTGGGGTTGCCGTAGGGCTAATAGCTGCCGCTTTAGGTTTGCTGAGATGCTGATAGCTCAGGCGGGAGATTTTTTGCACTAAGTCGTAGGCGGCATCATCGTTAAAACCGCGTTTGATGAAGACTGCGGTTGCATAGCGTTTGCCGTTGGGCATATCGATTAGCCCCACATCGCCTACCAGCGTTCCGATGTCGCCTGTTTTATGGGCAATGGTCGCGCCTTCTCCGAGTCCTTGCGGGAGTTGGCTGTTGTTAACGGTTCGGCGCATGATGTCGAGCATTCGATCGCGCGATCGCAGCGACACTAAATCACCTTGACTGACTCTCACCATCAAACTTGTGAGATCTTTGGGGCTTGAGGTATTGGTTCCCTGCAAATCGGGCAACAGTTTATTTAAGGTGGTGGTAGAAAGTCCCCAAGATTTGAACCGTTGGTTGAGCGATTTCATTCCACCGAGCCGCGCAATCAACATATTGGTTGCCGTGTTGTCGCTGATGGTAATCATCCGGGTGGCAACGTCCAGAGCCGTAAATTGGCTACCCACTGGCAAATACTGGAGATCTCCAGACCCGCCCGCCACAAGATCCTGACGCATCACAAGCTTTTCATCTAGCCGAATTTTTCCATCATCTAAATCTTGAAAAAATGCAATCAGAATCGGCACTTTGATCATACTGGCGGCTGAAAAACTAGCCGAACCGCTCAAATCCAGGTAATCATTGCTGTCTAGATCAACCAGGAAAACGCCAGGTTTGAACTTAGGATTTTGCTGGATCAAGGTTTGTAGACCCGCTTTGAGCGGCATCATTTCTTGAGCAAGTCTCACTTCAGAGGATGGGTTTTCTGGAGGGCTGGGTGCAGTTGCCTGTTTGATCGTTTGCAGACCAGCCGCAAAGGGCGCATTGGTTGGGTTCCAGGCAGACAAAACGGTGCCAGCCAGCACCCCAACCCCAACGCTTAAAATGAGCATTCGCGCCGCGTAAAGAGCGATCGCCATACTGCGCGATCGCGGGGTAAAACTGATAGATTCTGATTTTCGTCGCTGTTTTCGGGTGCGAGAGCCACCGCGACTGTCTTTTTGTTGCAACAGGGTGGATTGTTGCAACACGGTTTGTTGCTGTAAAAGTGTGGGATTATTCGCCTGAATTTGCGTATCCAACCCTTTGGTTAGCCAATTTTGAGGGGTTTGACTGGTGGAATTAAAGGCTCGAATGTGGTTTGCACCGTTGCTTTCAAAACTACTATTATTGCTGGAGAAATTTGTTGAGAGCGATCGCGACCTACTGCGATCGCTCTCAACAGAGCGCCGATGGGACGCCGCTGTCTTACCGTTTCCATGGGTTGTTCGCTGATCGTGGGAAGACACTTCAAAAGATGAGGGCGATCGCTCTAGGGTTTTCCCGTCCGTTCGTTGCCTTCTACTGGCATTTTCGGCTCTGGCATTTTCGGCTCGCCGTCTAGATGGTTTACCAAATAGCCATCCAAATGGCTGAAAGCTAGGCTTCTTGGGCTTGACGGAACTGACCCCACCTGTTTGGTAGTCATCTTTTTGGCGAAGGGATGCAGATTTGCTATCCAATGAACTGGATGGCAAATCTGCATCCATCCAAGGAGGCTGAGCGGATTCGTGTGAAGCTTTTTGGGCGTGAGTGGATGATCGCTGTCGATTAAACAGCCTAAATCCAGTCCTACGTCGCTTTTTTGATGACGCTCCCAACTCTGGCATCTTCATTCTCCATCACCATTCCATGGCAAACGTTAACAGAATTGTCCGAAACTGTCGAGTCACAATTTGATCAGGTCATTCCAGAGTACAGTTTTAGCGATCGCGATTGATCCGCGATCGATCTCGTTTTTACTGAGATCTTCGGCACGCGATGTGCAACTAATTTGCCCTAATCCCAGCCCTTCTCCCCCAGGAGAAGGGCTTATTGAAGGGGGCTAGGGCTTCGGCGTGAGCGCTCAGTCGAACGGTAAGGGCGATCTTTGCGTTGTTTAAGGAAAGTCGCACATCGTGTTAGCGACAATTTGAAATATATTGCGAGCCAGATGTAAACCCAGCGGGGGTGACGACAACCCAACCCCTGCGGACTCTGCTAAACCGTCCCACATACCAAATATCCATCCAAACTCGATTGTCTGCCACCTGAGTGATGGCGCTGCCGTTGGTGCCAGTGGTTTGCACTCGCGCTCCTACTGCCGGACCATCTAGCGCACCATTGGCGGCTAACTGGGCAGGGCTGCTGAGGCTGGGAGATTCGCGGGCAACTAAGCCATCGGCAGCACCAGCGGGGATTTCTCCAGGCAAACGCAAGCGACGGCAAGAGGGAGAATTGGCAGTCAATTCATTGAAAGATACGGGGGGGTTACCTGTACCGGGATTGGTGCCGGGGCATTGAGTTTGGAGTGTGCCAGAGTTGACCCATCCTAAAACAGGCTGTTTAATTTGAGCGGGGTTGCGTCCGGGTCTGAATACGCCTGTTAATCTAACGGCAGTGTTGGGGGCAATGGGTTGACCCACAGGAACGTTTGAAGTTGAGGTTGTGGACACGGTTAGGGGAACGCTGCCACTACCACGACACGCATTATAGTCAGCCGGAAATTCGACTAGGGGAAGGGATTGGGCAATGAGAATCGGCATAGATGGGGCTGGGTTGGCTTGTGCCGATGAGATTAGCCCTTCTGAGGTGACGATCGCCAGAGTGCATAGGGCGATCGCATGAACCGCCTTGAACCGTTGAATCAGCATTTTACAAAACTCCTCGCACAAATAAACTGTGTCTAACCTAAATTTCGCGGATTGTAGAGCAAAGCGCAAGAGGAATCTGTAGTTTGTAATGATGCAAGTTTTAAAAATTTGCCTAAGGACAAAGAGATGGTTGCTGCTGCTGATACCGTGAATGGATTGAGTAAAACAGCGAAAGCGGTCTATTGATGATATTTGACGTGAATAGTGTGGCAAGCTCAGCCAGTGAGTTAGCGAATCAAACCCCATCGTTTGAGCTAACTCGGCTCATAGAATCGCTTCTGCAAGAGTTTGCTTTATTTTTGAAAATTATTTTGGAGTTTATTGCAATTTCAATCATTGCAATCTCATTGATCGTTGCGTTGCAACAGCTATGGCAAAAAGCCAGACGAAAGCGTTTGCAAGATGCTCAACAAGCGATTCGCCTAGAGTTGGGGTTGTCTTTGGCGCTTGCTTTAGAGTTTCTTTTGGCTGCGGATATTGCGGCTACTGCGGTTTCGCCCAGTTGGGATGCGATCGCCCGATTGGCAGCAATTACCGGAATTCGCACCTTCCTCAACTTTTTCTTGCAAAAAGAAGTGCAGGAACTGGCAGCGATGAATCAGCAAATTCGAAAGAACGCCGAGTCATAAACTCCCTCACCCAGAATCATACGACAACAAAGTTCACCAGCTTTCCAGGCACCACAATCACCTTTTTAATCTCCTTGCCGTCGATGTGGCGCTTTGCCAAATCAGACGATCGCGCATATTCTTCCAACTCTTCCTTCGTTGCCTGCGCCGGAACCTGAATCGTCCCCTTCGTCTTACCCAAAACTTGGATGACCAGGGTGATTTCATCAGCAATCAACGCCGATTCATCTAGCACAAGCCAGGGTTGAATGTGGACTGATTCTACATACCCCAAATGGTGCCAAAGTTCCTCCGCAATGTGAGGCGCAAACGGAGCTAGCAACTTGGTCAACGTCTCAATGCCTTCTGCATACACAGGCGACTCTTTGCAAGCGGCATCCGTCAGCGCATTGCTCAGCTTCATCATTTCCGATATCGCCGTGTTGAACTGATAGTCATCTGCCAAATCCTCGGTAATCGCTTGAATCGCAAAGTGAATCGCACGGCGCAATTCTTTTTCAGGCTTGGAGAGAGAGGAAGGAGTTTTGAGTTTTGAGTTTTGTTCGCGTTCGCGTAGCGTGTGCCTTGCACTCAGCGTCTCCGAAGGAGATATTTTGAGTGCAGAGTTGTCTGTTGTTTCTTCCCCTGTTCCCTGTTCCCTGTTCCCTATTCCCCATTCCGTCACCAGTCGCCAGACGCGATTGAGGAAGCGGAACTGTCCTTCTACATCCGAGTCTTCCCATTCCAAATCTTTTTCGGGTGGGGCTTTGAATAAGATGAACATCCGCGCGGTATCGGCACCGTATTTGTCCACCACATCGCCGGGAGCGATGCCGTTGTATTTGGACTTAGACATTTTTTCGTAGACCACTTCTAACGCATCTCCGGTTTCGGGGTCAACCGGATTTGTCAAGTCGGCAATGTGAATGGACAGCACATATTTGCCGGTGCGGGAATTTTTATAGGTTTTGCCCTGCACCATGCCTTGAGTGAGCAGGCGCTTAAAGGGTTCGTCAAAGTTGAGCAAGCCGCGATCGCGTAGTACTTTGGTAAAAAAGCGCGAATACAGCAGGTGCAAAATTGCGTGTTCAATGCCGCCGACATATTGATCGACGGGTAGCCAATCGTTAGCGATCGCCGGATCAAATGCCTGCTGGTCATTCTTCGCATCGGGATAGCGTAAAAAGTACCAGGATGAATCAATGAACGTATCCATTGTGTCGGTTTCGCGCTGGGCAGGCATACCACAGCTAGGACAAGGCACATTCACCCAGGATTCTAACTGCGCTAAGGGAGACGCTCCCCGTCCTGAAAACGCCACATCTTCCGGCAGTTTCACAGGCAGGTCAGCATCGGGCACAGGCACCGCGCCGCAGTTTGGGCAATGAATAATTGGAATCGGGGCACCCCAATAGCGCTGACGAGAAATTAACCAGTCTCGCAGTCGATAGTTGTTTGTCCCCTTCCCTTTGCCGTTCGCCTCTAGCCACTGCACCGCCGCTTCCACGCTCTGCCCGGTTTCTTTGCCAGCGGGGATGCCATTTAATGCGTCAGAGTTGACGATCGCGCCACCCCCCACATGAGCAGCCGTCATCGTCTCACCCTCCAGAGTTTCGCCCTCTGGCTGCACGACTACTTTGATCGGCAGGTTGAATTTTTTGGCAAACTCAAAGTCGCGAGGATCGTGGGCGGGAACTGCCATGATTGCCCCGGTGCCGTAATCCACCAGCACATAGTCAGCGATCCAAATGGGCACCTGCTCATCGTTCACGGGATTAATCGCGTAGCTGCCTGTCCATACGCCCGTTTTTTCCTGCCCGTCTGCCATGCGATCGAGATCGCTTTTTTTGGCGGCGGCGGCTTGATAGGCTGCGATCGCCGCTGCCTGTTCCGGTATGGTCAGTTCCTCGACTAAGGGATGCTCTGGCGACAGCACCATAAACGTCGCTCCCCACAAAGTATCTGGGCGCGTGGTGAAGACGACTAGCTGATCGCCGCCCTCAGTGGTGAAAGTGACCTGTGCGCCTGTGGATTTGCCAATCCAGTTTGCCTGCATCAGCCGCACTTTTTCGGGCCACCCGGTGAGTTGCTCTAAATCGGTCAATAGCTGTTCGGCATAATCGGTGATTTTGAAGAACCACTGGCGCAGAAGTTTGCGCTCGACCACTGCCCCCGATCGCCAGGATTTTCCGGCACTATCCACCTGCTCGTTCGCCAAAACAGTTTGATCAATCGGGTCCCAGTTGACCGTTGCCTTTTTTTGATATGCCAATCCCGCTTTGAAAAACTCTAGAAAAATCCACTGCGTCCAACGGTAATAGTCGGGCGAACAGGTGGCAAGCTCCCGATCCCAATCGAAGCAGATGCCTAGTTGATCTAGCTGCGATCGCATTTGAGCAATGTTTTGATTCGTCCACTCAGCCGGATGAATGTTGCGTTCGATCGCCGCATTTTCCGCAGGCAAACCAAATGCATCCCAGCCCATCGGATTCAATACCCGAAACCCCTGCATCCGCCGCACTCGCGCAATCACATCGGCGATCGTGTAGACTCGAACGTGCCCCATGTGCAGGTTGCCCGACGGATAGGGAAACATCGACAGCGCATAAAACTTGGGCTTGCTGAGGTCATTTGAAGTGTTGTTCAGCCCTTGATCAGCCCATGCTTTCTGCCACTTTTCCTCAATCTGTGCGGGGGTGTAACGATCCACGAACTCAACTCCTACCGATAACTTGCCTAATTCATTTTAGTCAGGTTAAGGCAGATTTATTGGCAATCCGTTCATAAGCCGCTGGAACTAGCCTTGTTAAATAAATCTGTAGGGACTGGTCTTGTGCCTGCCTATTAACGTCAAGGGCGCTGCCAGATCTTTACTGCTGAACTGCTGATTGTAAACCGTGTAACATTCGACTACTTTTGCTCTACCGGATCAATTTGATAGAGAAGCTGAATTCTATTGCCTGTAGCCGTGCTGTCTTCTGGGTAAACGCCCGACAGATTTTTATCCCGCTCTGGCGAAATCCTTAGCTGCAAGCTTGAATTGAGTCTAAAGCCAACTGAGTCTGGATTAGACTGAACGTTTTGATTAGGAAGGGAAGCGCTAGGAGCACGAGCAGGTGCTTGTCGAACAGACCGCTCTTGCAGTCCACTTAAAGAACTTGCAGACCCCGATGGTGCGGCTTGAACAAGAGTTGCCAAGCTCAACAGACTTAGAGTAGTACCAAGCGAGACAATTGTTAAGCGCATAATTGATGATTTTAATGCTTGATTATGTACAGTGTTGCAAGTTTTTTGAGGTTAGAAGCTCTACCAAAAGAAATAAATGGGCATCAATAATCGTCACCATCACTTCACCCAGACCGCCGCAACCCCAACCTGTGCCGCCTACTGGTGGTCGCCCAGTTCCCCCCAATGAACCCACTGCCCGCAGATGTGAGGATGTTGTATCAAACAAAATTCGCGGTAGTTTTGGCGGAGTTCAAACGATCAGTTTTCAGCCAAATGCGCGGCGATACTTCGTTTCCAATGGCGTAGACAGTATTCGAGGCAGTGGGCAGTTTTCTCAACGAAGCAAGATGGCGCATCGGTTCAACTACAACTGCAATGTTAATAATCGAAATGGACAGGTCACAGGCGCGACTTATAGCATCATCCGCTAGGTGACAAAATCGCGGTATGACAGCGTTGCTGAAACAGCCAGAATAGAATCTGTCGATTCTTGGTGAGGCGGGGGTAGAGTAGAAAGGCGGTTCGGGCGGCATCTTAGCCAATGGTTTGAAGCCTGAATGCACTTGGATTCTCTACCCCTGTTTTGCTTAAATCCATCGCCATCATTAAAACTTTGACATCGCAAATATTACGGAATAGCCGCGAGACAATGGGCTAACTTTCCCGCAACGTAAACCGCTTGAACAGCGCGATCGTCGCCCAACATCATCAGCCCGAAAACCATTTGCGCCAACTCTTCTAATGATTGGGCAGGAAAACCTTCGTTGCGGGTTGCCATCAGAGTGGTTGCTTTGGGATCTAGAACAATGAAATCGGCTTCTTTGCCAGGATTGAAATTGCCAATTTTGTCGTCTAGGGAAAGCGCTTTTGCTCCGCCCAGCGTTGCCAGAAACAGCGCCTTAAATGCCGAAAGCGATTCGCCCTGAAGTTGGGCAACTTTATAGGCTTCGTTCATGGTCTGCAAGATCGAAAAGCTGGTTCCCGCCCCCACATCAGTTCCCAAACCAACCTTCACCGGATGCTGACTAGATTTGGCTTGGGCAAGTTTAAACAAACCACTGCCTAGAAATAAATTTGAAGTGGGGCAGAAAGCGATCGCCGATTTTGCGTTTGACAATCGTTCAAATTCAGCATGGGTCAAGTGAATGCCGTGGGCAAAGATCGACTTTTCGCCGACTAATCCAGCGCGATCGTACACATCCAAATAGCCTCGACTTTCTGGAAACAGTTCTGCGACCCACTCCATTTCCTTCTTGTTTTCCGACAGGTGAGTATGCAGGTAAACATCCGGAAATTCTTGCAGCAGCTTTGCGGCGATATGGAGTTGTTCGGGGGTGCTAGTGGGCGCAAATCGGGGCGTGACGGCATAAAGTAATCGTCCGTTTTTGTGCCATTTCTGAATTAGTTTTTTGCTGTCTTCATACGCCGTTTGTGGAGTGTCTGTGAGATAGTCTGGCGCATTGCGATCCATTAACACTTTGCCAGAAATCATTCGTAAATTTCGACGACTTGCCTCCTCAAAAAAAGCATCCACTGATTCTGGATGAACTGTAGCAAATACAAGCGCTGTCGTGGTTCCTTGCTTAAGTAATTCATCGAAAAATAGAGTGGCAATTTTTTTGGCGTGAGCTTTGTCTTTAAATTTTCTCTCAATCGGAAATATATATTTACTGAGCCATTCCAAAAGCTGTTCCCCATAGGCAGCAATCATTTCATACTGCGCGTAGTGAACATGGGTGTCGATAAAACCCGGCATAATTAATCGGTCTGGATACGCTGTTACTGGAATGTGAGAGTATTGCGATCGCAGGTCGCTGTATGCCCCAAAATCTGCGATCGCGCCATTTTTAATAATCAGCAATCCATCAGGAATATAGCGCACACTATTTGATTCAGCCGTGTAAAACGGGTCATCAATAAAATCTAAAAAAGCACTACGAATGGCTTGAAGCGATTGATTATCGAAGGCAGACATAGGGTTATGTAATAAAGTTATTTTTAATCTGTAG
>JBBSCL010000066.1:0-10058 GCA_038250345.1 Leptolyngbyales cyanobacterium | reverse complement strand
TGCGGGAGCTTTGGCGATCGCCGCTGCCAAAGCCTATGTCGAGCGGGAACAGATCAGCGGACAAACTCTGATCGCGATTGCCTGCGGTGCCAACATGAACTTCGATCGCCTCCGGTTTGTGGCAGAACGGGCAGAATTTGGCGAACGGCGAGAGGCAGTCTTTGCCGTCAACATTCCTGAAGCACCGGGTAGTTTGCGCCAGTTTTGCCAATGTTTGGGCGATCGCAACCTGACCGAATTCAGCTACCGGATTGCCGATCAGCAAGAGGCTCATATCTTTGTTGGGGTGCAAATTCAAAATCGTGCCGATGCTGCCGCAATGGTAATCAAGTTTGAAAACTGCGGCTTCAAAACGATTGACCTGACCGACGACGAACTCACCAAGCTACATCTACGGCACATGGTCGGCGGACATTCTCCCCTCGCCCACAACGAACTACTCTATCGATTTGAGTTTCCCGAACGTCCCGGTGCCTTGATGCAGTTCGTTACCAGCATGAGTCCCAACTGGAATATCAGCCTGTTTCACTACCGCAATCACGGCGCAGACTACGGGCGTATCGTCGTGGGAATGCAGGTGCCACCCGAAGAAATGGCAGAATGGCAGGCGTTTCTTGAAACGCTGGGCTATCGCTATTGGGACGAAAGCCAAAATCCCGCCTACAAGCTATTTTTAGGTTAAACGCTAGGATAATTGACAGCTCTGATCGCATTCCAGAAATCGCTTGTTTATCTAAAGGATCTTCTATGCAAGTTCAGCAAAAAACATACACTCTCGAAGAGTATCTTGCCCTAGAAGAAACTGCTGAGTTCCGCAGTGAATATTGGAATGGAGAAATCGTACCGATGACAGGCGGCTCGTTTGACCACAATACATTATTTGTCAATTTCTGTGCGCTGCTAAAATTCGCATCATGCGGCAGAGATTTTACAGTTCGAGCCGGAGATATGCGGGTTTGGATACCTCGCTATCATCTTTACGTTTACCCTGATGTTTATGTCATTCAGGGACAACCCATCTTTCAAGAAAATCGAAAAGATGTGGTGCTAAACCCTAAGTTGATTATCGAAATTTTATCGAAATCAACTCAGGATTATGATAAGACCGATAAATTTCGCTACTACCGCTCCATTCCTGAGTTCCAAGAATATCTATTAGCCAGTCAATATGAAATGTATGTAGAACACCATATCAAAACTGATAACGGATGGGTTTTGAGAGAGTATGAATCGAATTCTGCAATCATTCAGCTTGCATCGATTGGGGTCGAAATTGCGATCGCTGACATCTATGAAGGAATCACCTTTGAAAGCGAAATAGAAATCGGAATCTCACCAGAAAAATAATCTAACATTTTCCAATTCAGCATGATTGAAAAACAAATCCAATACCTCAACCTAGACTTTCTTCAGACCTCTAATCCTCACCCAGCGGCTTATTTAGAAGAAGGTCGCGGCGTACCCTTGCTGATGCTGCACGGGTTTATGGGTAGTGGAAAATGCTGGTTGCCGCTAATAGCACATTTACAAGCTCAAATGCATTCCCAAATCCACTGTATTGCGCTGGATTTATTAGGCTTTGGTGATTCTGCCAAACCCGATATTCAATATGATGTTGCGAAAGAAGTTGAGTTTGTCCGGCAGTTTATCCAGGCTCAAAATCTAGAACCATGCTACATCACGGGACATTCGTTTGGCGGATGGGTCGCTGCTGCTTATGCTTTGGCTTATCCCACTGCGGTCAAAGGATTAATCTTGCTGGCTCCAGCGGGAATTCGAGATGACAGCTTTGCTGGACGATATGATCATTTGCGCCCCATTCTTTGGCAAACGCCCCTGATTGATTGGATGCTAAATGGATTTGCACCTTTTGCAGGCTTATTTGGACAGAAAGAGACGTTAGCCAAGATCGCCTGGATGCGGGGCGAATTGAACAGCCAGCCAGCCGCGCGATCGTTCTTAGTCGATCGCATTCGTCCTGAAGATGCGATCGATACCATCGAGAAAGAGATTCATCGCCTCCATACTCCAACCCTGGTGATTACCGGCGATCGCGATGACACTATTCCCCTTTGGCACAGTGAAACCTATGCCCGTGAGATTCCTAATGCTCAACTGGTGATCTTGCCCGAAGCAACCCACTCTTTGCCTCAAGACTATGCTGCCGAAGTTGGCGCTCATATTTTGTCGTTTTTAATGGCGCGATCAGTGAAATCTTAGGGTTGAGGCTAGCAATTGGATTGTGTAGGCGATCGCGCCTTTATTTCTCCAAAAACCTTGAAATCCTTACAATCTCTAGTTCTCAAGAGATAGTCTCTCTTGTTATTATTAGTAATATGGGTCAACACACTGCAACAAAACAGGTAGGGAGACATCGTGACTGGATTTATCAGAGGTTTATTTTCTAGGCGGCAGCCCGATGAAGCCGCCACCCCAAAACCTGAAAAAGTGAAGCCCGTGCCTCAGCGAGTTAAGCAAAATTCTGATGCCTATTTCTTAGATGCAGATAGTGCAACTAGCATGGGCAACATAGACTATATGCGTACCGTGAAAAATATCAAGCGCACCTACGCAAAAAGTATCGATGGCATAGTTCCCGACCTCAACACGGAAGTATCTTCCATGACCGCTAGGAAGCAAAAGAAAATGGATGCAGCACAGTCGTCTTTTGGCGCTGCTCAACCCAACACCACTGCTTCAACCCCTACTCCAGCAGAAGTGCGTGAACGTCGCCGTGCCGACTCCAGCATGGATATGTTCCGCAATATGGCAAAGGATATTCGCAAACCATAAAGTGCGCCTAATTCCAATTCAGCGTAATTTTTAGCTAAAAAGGGGTGCTTGCAAGTGCCCCTTTTTAACATTTAAATCATTTACAGGACTTACGCAAATCAACCGAAATTTGCCCCCCCAACCCCCAATTCTGGGGGAGCTAGAGATCAAAGTCCCCCAGAATTGGGGGATTTAGGGGGCGAGTGCGTAAGTCCTAATTTAAATGCCTGCTTCTGAAACAAGCGGGTAAACTTCAGCAAACTGCTTATCGCTTTAGAATAGAGCAGATAGCTGGCATTTCTTCGATCGCACTTATGCGTTTGCCCCGTCTGGTCACTTTAATCATCGGTTTTATCGTCATCTTAGGATTGATGATCTGGCTGATTGAATCGCTGCAACGCCTATTTTGGCAAGTGGGCTACTATCCGTTGTTGGGGCAGTTGTTGATCTTCGTGTTGATTGCCCTGATTGGCACCCTTGTCGCTTCCCTGGTTTACTACTTGTTTTATTTGCCCAACACGCAGCAGAAAAAACGACGGCGCGTAGATCCCAAAGTGCCAGCAGCGAAGGCAGAAGCAGCAGCAGAAAACTTGAAAGCAGTGCGGAAACAGGTATCGCAAATTCAAGATGAAGTGGCACGACAAGAACTGCTAACGCGATCGCGAGAAATTGAACACAGCCTTTCTCAGGGCAATTTGCAGGTTGTGGTATTTGGCACGGGGTCGGCTGGCAAAACCTCTCTTGTCAATGCGCTGATTGGGCGAGTGGTGGGGCAAGTTGGGGCACCCATGGGCATTACAGAGGTGGGCGAAACCTATGTGCTGGAACTGAAAGGGATGAATCGGGAAATTGTGATCACTGACACTCCCGGAATTCTGGAGGCAGGCGTAGCAGGCACAGAGCGCGAAAAACTGGCGCGGCAACTGGCGACGGAAGCTGATTTGCTGCTGTTTGTGCTGGATAATGATTTGCGACAATCAGAATACGATCCGTTGAAAACACTGGCGGAAATTGGCAAGCGATCGCTGGTGATTTTGAATAAATCTGACTTGTATTTGGATAGCGATCGCGAACTCATTTTGGCGCGACTACGCGAACGAGTCCGGGGCATTATTTCCCCCTCTGATGTGATCGCGGTTTCCGCTAATCCTCGATCGGTGCGGTTGGAAGATGGCACTACGCTGACTCCCGACCCCGACATCATGCCGCTGATTCGGCGGATGGTTGCCGTGTTGCGGGCTGAAGGCGAAGATTTGCTGGCAGACAATATCCTGCTGCAATCTCAACGGCTTGCCGATAAAGCCCGTGAGTTAATTGATGCCCAACGCCGTCGCCAAGCTGACAAAATTGTCGATCGCTTTCAGTGGATCGGCGCTGGAGTAGTTGCTGCCACGCCGTTACCCGTCGTCGATATGTTGGCAGCCGCTGCTATCAATGCCCAAATGGTGGTCGAAATTGGGCGCGTCTATGGCTGCGAGATTAACTTAGAGCGGGGGCGAGAGTTGGCGCTATCGTTAGCCAAAACTTTGACGGGTTTGGGCATTGTCAAAGGCGCGATTACCCTGGTGACCACAGCACTGCAACTCAGCATCGGCGGCATCATCGTCGGACGCGCCATTCAAGCGGTTACGGCTGCCTACCTGACCCGGATCGCAGGCAAAAGCTTTATTGAATACTTCCGCCAAGATCAAGATTGGGGCGATGGCGGCATTACAGAGGTAGTGCAGCGTCAATTTCAACTCAACCGCAAAGATGAATTTATCAAATCCTTTGTGCAAGAGGCGATTACTCGCGTTGTCAAGCCTTTGCATCTTGATGAGCTACTGCCATCCCCAGAGGATGAAATGAACAACGAGATACAACCTAGCTATCCCAATGAAGTCGGTCAAGTGCGACTGACACCGTTGAATCTACGCAATACCCGCAGCGATCGCCCGGATGACCGTGAACTCAATCTAGTTGAACTCGAACCACCCGCAGCGCATCTGAAACCCTTGAAACTCTATGCGGAACTGGATGACGACTGGGAACCCCGCACTTTGAAATCAGACAACTGGGATGAGTATGAAGAAGATTACGAGTAGCCAGATCTAAATTCTAAATAAACCCAATGTGCGACGGGCGCATCCCAGTTTCGCAAATACGCCCTCATCCCCCAACCCTTCTCCCAAAATAGGAGAAGGGGAGCCGGATTAAAGTCCCTCTGCCGCTCTGGGAGAGTGAACCGGAAAATTCTGAAAGCCCTTCTCCTTGGGGAGTAGACCGCAGGTTGTGCAAAGCAGGGTTGGGATGTAGCTTGCTTCCCGATGAATTGCTCAGTGATTTGGATTCGAGAGGCAAAACGCCGATGGCTTGTCCAGGTGGTGCTGCGACCTGAGCAAACCAAAGGATTTGTGGCACTCAAAAAGCGCTGCGTCGTAATTATGGTCAGACGGTTGGCTTAAATTTGACCCCTCAATACTTTTAAAACGTCCTTTAAGTTCGTAGGATTGAAATCTTTCAGTTTGACCCTGAATCGATAAATGTTTTCTATGATCTAGAAAAGGATCTAAAACTTTTTTGTGGTCAGTTTACTTACCGCAATCGACTTAACCATTAGTACTATTTGAAGAGGTTTTTGTGGCTTTATATGCTGAACTTCATCGTCATTTGGGAGGCTCCGTTGTTCCTAGAGTTTTGTGGCGTTATTTGGAACGCAACGGCTCTGAATTAGTCCAGCGCTTTCCTAATTATTCAGAGTTTGAAGACTTTTACACTCGTCCTCGTAATACTTTGGATGAGTATTTGGAACTTCATACTTTGGTAGAAGGGGTGCAAACAGTTGAGGCTTTACCCTATTTCATTTATCGATTGATGCGGGGCGCTTACATTTTTGAGAATCTAGCTTATCTGGAGTTGCGCTACACGCCTTATCTCCGCACCCCCGATCATTTGAGTCAACCTCAGCGAATTGATTTAATGACGGAAATTGTGCAAGTAGTGGGTCAAGCTAGCCAACTGAATGAGTATCCGATTGTGACCAGCCAAATCTTATGTATGCACGTCAGATTGCCCTATGAAGTGAACCGCGCCATTGTAGATTTGGCGGCTCAAAATCGGGATTATGTGTGCGGGATTGATATCGCGGGAGGCGATAATCACTATGGAGAGCGGATGGAAGAGTTTGTGCAGCTCTATGCCTATGCGCGATCGCTGGGTTTAAACACAACGGGGCACCTTTATGAAACTCGCGATGGCTGCCATGCCGAACTTTTGCCTTACCTAATGCGAATTGGTCACGGAATCCAAATTCCGCTGCAACAGCCTCACCTGCTCAAACAAATTGCCGAACAGAAGCAGTGCCTTGAAATATGCCCAACAACCTATCTACAAACAGGGACGTTGGATAATATTTCGCAGCTAAAACAAGTATTCGATCGCTGCTTTGAAGCGGGTGTAGATATTGCGATTTGCACTGACAATGCTGGATTGCACAACGTTCGCTTACCTTTTGAGTATGAAAATCTTCTAACCCACGATATTATTGGGTTTGAGCAATTGCAAGCGTGTCAAGATGCTGCCTTTAAGCACGCTTTTGCTTGGCCCCATGGTCAACGTCCTGCTTCTCTACTCAATGGTTTACTACACCCCGACCCATCTGAAGCAATGTTAAACCCATACCAAGCTTCTACAAAGTAGGTTTGCTTATTAGGACTTACGCACCTGCCCCCTAAATCCCCCAATACTGGGGGACTTTGATCTCTAGCTCCCCCAGTATTGGGGGTTGGGGGGCAAATTTCGGTTGATTTGCGTAAGTCCTGTTTATAAAGATATTTTTCTTAAAAGAAAGGGATACCTACAAAGTATCCCTTTCTTTGGATAGGCAGACATTAAGAGAAACTTAGGAACCCCGCTCTAAGGATGTTTCAATCTGCTTAAACTCCTGCTCTAGTCGATCTTTCATCTTCTGTGGCACAGGACGATTAGGATAGGAACTATAGTGCCCTGCCAAGGAATTCAAGGCAGTTCGCATTGTGGTAAAAGAAGGCAGCTTAGACAAGGCTCCATCCCGACGATAGCGTGACGAAAAATCGTTAATTAGCTGCTTAGCCTGAGCTTGAAAAGCAATTCTTTCTGGAGAATCCGCAGGTAGTTGAAGCGCTTCTCTCAGACTATTAACAACAGATACAGTATCTTGACGATAATCGCCAGTTAAAGTAGAGCCAGCAAAAGCGGCTGAGCTATTCCCGAAGCTAACGAAAAGAACCAAAACAAAAGCAAGTAAGCGAGACAAATAGCGCTTCATATACAGTTAGGGGATATTGAAACAACATCTAAACTCTTTACATTTCGCAATGGTTTCAAGAGTCTGCCATTATCCTATCTCGATACGGGCAGTCCACGACCAGCAGCGATTGAAATCCTGTAAAAAAATAGGTGAACATTCTGCTCACCTAAAACTGACCCAATAGTTGCTGTTAGCTAAAAATTACCAGCAAAGTTTGATGGGATTAAATTGCTTAACCAAAGCGACCACTGACGTATTCTTGAGTTGCCTTTTTCTTAGGACTCTGGAAAATCGATTCGGTGCGATCGTATTCTTCAATAAACCCGGTGCGTTGTCCTTCTTCGTTTGCCTGAACGTTAAAAAAGGCGGTGTAATCGGAAGCGCGAGATGCCTGCTGCATATTGTGCGTCACAATTACAAGGGTGTAATCCTCTTTTAGCTCCTGCATCAGATCTTCGATTTTCATGGTTGAAACGGGGTCAAGGGAAGCGCAAGGCTCATCCATCAAAATTACTTCTGGCTGAACGGCGATCGCTCTGGCAATACAAAGCCGCTGCTGTTGACCACCGGATATATTTGTTCCCATTGCCTTCAGCTTATCTTTGACATCCTCCCAAAGTGCCCCACGCTTAAGCGATCGCTCAACCAGTTCATCCATATCACCCTTGTAACCTAGTAGGCGAGGACCAAAGGCAATATTTTCGTAGATCGATTTTGGAAAAGGGTTCGGCTGCTGAAACACCATGCCAATTTGCCGCCGCACTTCAACCGCATCAATTTCGGGTGCATATATGTCTTGACCGTTATATAGAATCTTGCCATCTAAGTGAAATGACTTAATCAAGTCATTCAATCGATTGAAGCAACGTAGCACGGTGCTTTTACCGCAACCGGAAGGACCAATGAATGCAGTGATTGCGTTTTTGGGAACATCGAGGTTGACTTCCTTGACTGCCAGAAAATCACCATAATACATGTTGACGTTTTCTGTGTGCAAGACGTTATCAGTTTGAACGCTTTGATGAAGATTGGAGGTCATAGGTCAATGTTGGTAGGTGGAAAGTGACTGGATAAACGACAAATCAATCATTTGAAGAACCCTTGAGCGATCGCTAACGTTTGCGGATTATCCAACGAGCCAACACGTTAGCAAACAATACTAACGTAATCAAAACGAGGGAAGCAGCCCAGGCAAGCTCTTGCCAGTTGGCGAATGGGCTAATCGCAAAGTTGTAAACCAGCACCGATAACGTAGCCGTGGGTCGCCAAGGGTCCCAGTTCCAGAAGTTGCTAAACAATGCTGTAAAGATGATAGGTGCTGTCTCTCCGGCGGCGCGGGCGATCGCCAGGATGATCCCGGTGAGAATGGCTGGAACTGCCGCTGGGAGAATGACCCTAAAGATCGTTTGATAGTTGGATGCGCCCAAACCGGTCGAAGCCTGACGCAAGTTATTGGGAACAGACTCTAAAGCCTCAGTGGACGTTCTCACAATTGTGGGCAGCATCAAGACTGCCAAGGCAAAACCTGCCGCTATGGCTGAGTAAGATGGAGAACCCTTCACAAGCGATGTAATCGCTATTACGATCAGACTATACGCAAACACGCCCATGACGATCGAGGGGACTCCACTCAAAACGTTCGTAAAAAAGCTGACCGCGTTTGCAAGTTTAGTATCGCGAGCAAATTCAGACAGATAAATCGCAGATAAAATTCCAAACGGAATACTAATCAGCGAAGCAATCCCGACCGTCATAAAGGTTCCCACTATCGCATTCCCAAAGCCACCCGAAGAAAACTGAGGGGAATCGCGTTGAAAAGGTGGGGGTGGCAACTGAGTAAACAACTGCGGACTTAGCCGGACAGCCCCTTTGGAAATCACGTAAAACAGGAGTGCAAGTAATGGAATCAGGGCGAGAATCGCGCAGGCAAACACCAGACCCGTCATCACACTGGAAAAGATCGTCTTGGATGTGACGGTGCGTTCTAAGCTTCTGCCTTTGGCTAGGGATGCAGGGAACTCTTGGCTGGTCATAATAACTTCTCAGAATGCTTAACTTCGATAAGGTTCAAATACTGGGTTTGGCGGTGAACAGATAAACTTCAGCGATCGCCGACCCTGCTAAAGTTTCTTGATCTCAACTTTTCTCACAATAAATTCAGCCAGGACATTGACCAACAGCGTTAAGCCAAACAAGATCAAAGCTGCGTACATCAAAGATGCCACCTGAAGTCCAGACGCTTCAGCAAATTGGTTTGCTAGTAGCGCCGAAATCGTTGACCCTTGAGCAAACAGTGATGGAGAGGGTCGATTGGCATTACCAATCAACATGGTGACTGCCATCGTCTCGCCCATCGCCCGACCCAACGCCAGCATCACGCCGCCAATAATTCCAGAAATCGCAGTTGGAATAATCACCTGAAGCAGCGTTTCCCACCGAGTCGCGCCCAATCCGTAAGCCGCTTGGCGCAGGGTTGGATTGACTCCCACCAACGAGTCTCTCGAGATCGATGAAATAATTGGCAGAATCATGATTGCCAGAATAATCGACGCGATGTAGATGCCTCTTCCCGTCGGAGGTGTGCTGAATAAGGGAATCCAACCAAACGTTTGATAAATCCAAGTCATGGGACCTTGCAGGAAGGGAGACAGAACAAAAATTCCCCATAACCCGTAAACCACACTGGGAATCGCTGCTAACAGTTCTACCATAAACACCAGAGGCTGCTGCACCCTAGTCGGCAAAAAATCTTCGCTCAAGATAATGGCAACACCAACGCCAATTGGAACCGCAATCAGCAAGGCGATAAATGCAGTAACGAGGGTGCCATAGATTTGAGTCCAGGCTCCGTAGATGTCTTCTACAGGGTTCCAGTTAACCCCCGTCACAAAGTCGATAATGCCAAATTGTTGAATCGCTGGAAGCGCATCCCTACCCACTTGCAGCGCGATCGCCAACAGGGTCGCTACGATGCCAAGAGCAAAGATCGCTGTTACCCACTTAAAGCCACTGTCCACAG